>JAFIHO010000213.1 GCA_017849395.1 Hyphomicrobiales bacterium | reverse complement strand
CATATATTGTCGTTCAATCTGATGGGCCGGATATGAGCGTAGGCCCGCCTGAACAGGCAGGGTCGCTTTCATTTCGCAGTGGCAAAGGTGCCGTGGCGGAAGCCGGAATTCCCGCTCTGCTCCCGCATTGCGTTTGAGGGGAAATATCCGCATCCTTGCAGCGGGTTGCGGAGCCGGCGACGGTGCAGACGAACAAAAAGGCATCCGGTAAGCGGTGGTTGCAGCGTGTGCTGAGAAGCATTGCCAAAATCTCGCTGCGTGCGTGGATCATCGCGGGCGTAACTCTTGTGTTGCTGTTCTGCGCCTATCTGGCGGCGGGATTTTATCTCGCGCCCGGCCTGATCCGTTCCCAGGCGACGGCATGGGTTAAGACCAACATCGACAAGGATCTGACGCTGGGGGAAATCCGCGTCGATCCGCTGGCGTTCACGGTGGATGTCAGCGACATCGCGATCCGGGAATCCGACGGACCGATGGTCGGACTGGGTCATTTGCGCGTCGGCTTTTCCGTCATTTCCGTGTTCAGTTCCACCTATCGCTTCACCGAATTGCGGCTGGACAAACCCTTTGTCCATGCCGTGATCCGGCCCGACCGTTCGCTTAACCTGATCGAACTGGTGCCCAAAACGCGCTCGGAAGGACCCAGCCCGGCGGTGCGCATCGATGTGCTTGCGGTCACGGCGGGGCGCATCGCCTTCGCCGACCGCAGCCGGCCGGAAAATCCCGAAGAGACGCTGACTCCGATTACCTTCGAACTGACCAACTTCCATACCAAGACGGAAGAGGGCGGTGGTTTCACCCTCAATGCGCGCAGCGACACGGGCGGGAGCTTCACCTTCAGCGGCAAGCTATCCATCGCACCCATCGCGTCGCGCGGCCGTTTCACGGTCGCGGGACTGAAGAGCAGCACGATCCAGAAATTCGCCGGACCCTACATGCCGGTAAAGTTGACCGGCGGGCAGGTCGGGTTCAGCGCCGATTACGATTTTGCCTATGACGCGAACGGGCTGCGGCTTCAGGCCGGTCTGCCCGTCGTGACGGCGCAAGCATTCTCCTTCGACGGAAAGAAAGAGATGTTCAACGGATCGGTTGCGCTGGACAAGCTGGAGGCCAGTGTCGGTCCGATCATGTTTTTCATGGGCGCGAAAGGCGGCCCAAGGCTGACGGCGGTAGTGCCGCAGGCCGGTGTCCACGGGCTTTCCATTGTGCCGCCTGGCATGACACCGGACCATGGGCTTCGTCTGGAGGCGGCGCTGCTCAAGGATATGCGGCTGGATCATGCGGCGCGGCAGGTGACGTTGGGCAGTTTGACCCTGGATGGCGCGAACCTGTTTGTCGGCCGGCAGCGCGGTGGTCAGATAAGCCTTATGACAATGCTGCCGGTGAAACCCGCAGCGCCGTCGTCACAGTCTTCTGCGGGGCCTGCCTGGAAGGTCAGTCTGGGCGGACTGGCCCTCAACGCCGCGACCTTGCGCTATGAGGACCGTGCAGTTTCGCCGGTTGCGCTTTTCACCATCGCCCCACTGACAGCGTCCCTGACCGGTGCAGGCAGCGACCTGACCCAGCCCGTGAAGATCGCTTTCGATACCGGTTTCAACAGCAGCGGACATGCCAAGGGCGAGGTCACGCTGGTGCCTGCAACTCTGACCGGCGATCTTGCGTTCACGCTTTCGCGCCTCCCGCTTCGCAGTTTCACCTCCTATATGCCGCCCCTCCGTGGTCTGGAGTTACGCTCGGGCGCGGCGGACGCATCCGGCACGGTGCATTTCGAGGGTGCGGACGTCGCGGCGCTCACATTCCGTGGCGATGCGGCGGTGAACCGATTCAACATGCAGGAAAGGTCCACCAGGTCACCGCTGTTTGCCTGGCGGGCTTTCTCGTTCCGGGGCATCGATATGCAGCGCAACCGCCTGGAGATTGCGCGGGCGCGTCTGGACAGGCCCATCGGCCGGATTGCGGTGCTGGCCGACCGCAGTTTCAATTTCACGCCCCTGCTGCCTCCTCCTCCGCCGCCGGGCGCCGCGACCGCCATTCCCATCAAGGCCGCGCCCGCCGCGAAGCCTGCCGCGGCACCGGGGGCGATGCGTTTCCGGATGCGGCGGCTGGACATAAGCGGCGGTGCGGTGGGCTTCGCGGATTATTCCATAGAACCCAATTTCGAAGCCCGCATTGACGAGATGAAGGGCGCGATCACCAACATCACCAACACGCCGGGCCAGGTCGCCACCATCGATCTCTCCGGCCATGTGATCGACCGCTTCTCGCCCGTGACGATCAAGGGCTCGATGGACTTGTTGGGTTATGACCGCAAGACCGACATGAATCTCGTGTTCCGCAATATCGAGCTGCCGGTGTTCAATCCCTATTCGGGCCGCTATGCGGGCTATGACATTGCCAAGGGGAAATTGACCACCGAACTGACCTACAAGATCGACAACCGCGCGCTGAAGGCGGGTCATCACATCGTCATCGACCAGCTTGAATGGGGGCAGGGCACCAACAGCAAGGATGCCGTCCCGCTGCCCGTCCGGCTGGCGACTTCATTGCTGAAGGATGTGAACGGGGTGATCGACCTGGATGTGCCGGTGACAGGCCCGCTGGACGATCCCAAATTTCGCAT
>JAFIHO010000019.1 GCA_017849395.1 Hyphomicrobiales bacterium | reverse complement strand
TTCCGCATCCTGCATCAGCCGCACTTCGTTCGGTTGCGGCTCATGCGCGGCGATGCGGGCGAAATGGTTCTGGATCGCCTTGGTATCCAGCGCCTTCTGCTCATAGGACGGTTCGATATTCAGCCGAGACGGCGTGATCCAGATCTGGAGCAGATGACAGCGCCGTTCCCGGCTAGCGTTAAATTCGGCATGCACGATGCCGCTGCCCGCGCTCATGCGCTGGATTTCACCGGGGCGGATCACCCCGCCGCCGCCAATGGAATCCTTGTGCTGCAGTGCGCCTTCCAGAATATAGGTGACGATCTCCATGTCGCGATGGCCGTGCGGCGGAAACCCGCCGCCGCCCGCGATCCAGTCCTCGTTGATGACGCGCAGCGCGCCGAAACTCTCGAACGCCGGATCGTGATAGTCGCCGAACGAGAAGCTGTGCCGCGAATCCAGCCAGCCGATATTGGTCCTGCCGCGCTCGCCGGAGCGGCGGACCGTGATCATCGCCCGCTCCGGCGCGCCTCGATGGCGTCCAGCACCAGCGCAGCGATGTCTTTCCCGCCGAAGCGGCGCACCTCGTGAATGCCGGTGGGGGAGGTGACGTTGATCTCTGTCATATATTCGCCGATCACATCTATCCCTGTGAAAATCAGTCCGCGGCGTTTCAGTTCCGGTCCGATGGCGGCGCAGATGGCGCGTTCGCGCGGCGTGAGATCGGTTGCTTCCGGGCGGCCGCCAACATGCATGTTGGAGCGCGCCTCGCCCGCCGCCGGAACGCGGTTGATTGCGCCCGCGAATTCGCCATCCACCAGGATCACTCTTTTATCGCCCTTGCGGACTTCCGGGATATAGCGCTGCACGATCACCGGCTCGCGGTAGAACTGGGTGAACATTTCCAGCAGCGATCCCAGATTCTCGTCATCCGGCTTGACGCGGAACACGCCCGCGCCGCCATTGCCGTAAAGCGGCTTCAAAATAATGTCCTTGTGATCATCGCGGAAACGGCGGATTTCGCGCGGGTCGCTGGAAATCAGGGTCGGCGGCACGAATTCGGAGAATTCCGTGACGAACAGTTTTTCCGGCGCGTTGCGCACCTGGGCGGGGTCGTTGACCACCAGCGTCCTGGGATGGATACGCTCCAGCAGATGGGTCGCGGTGATATAGCTCATGTCGAAAGGCGGGTCCTGGCGCATCAGCACCACATCCGCCGCCGACAGGTCGTAGAAGGAGGCTTCGCCCAGCGCGAAATGATCGCCCCTCACCGCGCGCACCGTCAGCGGACGCACCGAAGCCGTCACCTTGCCGTCGCGAAAACTCAGATCGCGCGGACCGTAATAGAGAAGGTCATGGCCGCGCCCCTGGGCTTCCAGCGCCAGGGCGAAAGTGGAATCGCCGCCGATATCGATTCTCTCGATCGGGTCCATCTGGATCGCGATGGTCAGAGCCACGAAATCCTCCTTTTGTTGGTCGCGGCGCTTACCCGAACCGATCGTTCCGATCCGGTTCGCGCGCGCCGCTCCGGCGGGTCCATCTGAATGGCGATGGTGAGCTTCATCACAACCTCTGCAAATCTTCCTGCCGCCACGCATCCGGGAAATGGCGCGGCCAACCGCCGGGCGTGACGGCGATGATGTCGAACCGCGCCCCACGCCGCGCCAATGCGGGACGGCTGGCGAGATATAAAGACGCGGCGCGGGCAATGCGAGCCCGCTGGGTTTGCGACACTGCTTCGGCGGCGGCGCGCAGGCCCGCGCGCGCCTTCACCTCGATGAAGCAGACGGGGCCGAAAGGCGCGCAGGTGACAAGATCGATTTCGCCCGCGCGGGTCTTGATGCGGCGGCCCAGAATGCGATGACCGCGCAGCAGCAGCCACAGCGCGGCGATGGTCTCGCTGCCGCGACCGCGCCGCTCCGCGCCCTGCCGGATGGCCGTGAATCGGTCAGCCATGCTTCTTGCGTTCCAGCGCGCGGTCATAGAGCGTCCTGCGCGACACGTCGGTGAGGCCCGCGATCAGATCCGCCGCCGCCTTCACCGGCATGAAGGCCAGCGCCGCATCCAGCGCCGCGTCGATGCGGGCGAAATCCGGTTCGGCATCCAGCGGCGGACCGACCAGCAATGTCACTTCGCCCTTGGGCGGGCCATGCTTTTCATAATGGGCCGCCAGTTCGGTGAGGCGGCCGCGCCGCACCTCCTCATGCAGCTTGGTCAGTTCCCGCGCCATGGCGGCGGGGCGGTCGCCCAGCATGTCCGCCATCGCGGCCAGGCTGTCCGCCAGACGCTGCGGCGATTCAAAGAAGATCAGGGTGGCGCGGACGCCCTTCAGTTCCGCCAGTGCCGAGGCGCGCTCCCCCGCCCTGGACGGCAGGAACCCCGCGAACAGGAATCGGTCGGAGGGCAGACCGCTCAACATCAGCCCCGCCAGCGCCGCCGATGGCCCGGGAATGGCGATCACCGGCAGGCCTTCGTCCAGCGCCGCCCGCGCCAGCTTGTAGCCGGGGTCGGACACAAGCGGAGTTCCCGCATCGCTGACCAGCACCACCCGCTCCCCCTCCCGCACCCGGGCCAGGATGCGAGGGCGAAGCTGGGCCCCGTTATGGTCGTTATAGGGGATCAGGGGGCGGGCGATGCCATGAATGGCCAGCAATTTGGCGGTTACACGGGTGTCCTCGGCGGCGATCACGTCGGCCGCCTTCAGCACCTCCAGCGCCCGCAGGCTGATGTCCCGGGCATTGCCGATGGGGGTTGCGAGCAGATACAGACCCGTCGCCATTTCGCCGCGGTCCGCCTTTAATTCTCCGTGAGCCATGTCCATTGATTGTCCCGGCCGCTGCCGAACCCTAAATTCGCTCATTCGTTCAGGAATGTCCCATGCCGGTTTTCCACCCTAACCGCTTTT
>JAFIHO010000212.1 GCA_017849395.1 Hyphomicrobiales bacterium | reverse complement strand
GGATGATGCGCCAGGCGCCGGGCTTCTGGTGGTCGCTTCTTTCCGCTGTCATTGCCCTGGCCGCCGGCATGGCGTTGCTGTTCTGGCCCCTTGGCGGGCTCATATCCCTCACCCTTCTTCTGTCGGCGTTCCTGTTCGCCGATGGCGTCGCCACGATCCTGCTTGCGCTGGACCAGAGAAGCTGGGGCACAAAAGGGTGGGGCTGGACGCTTCTCAACGGCCTGCTCGACCTGGTGCTGGGGGTGGCAATCCTGATCTTCCTGCCCACGGCGGCGCTTTGGGTGATCGGCACCATCATCGGGATCGATTTCGTGTTCGGAGGGATAGGGCTCGTCGCGATGGCGTTCATGGTGCGCCGCATCAAGCAGAGTGCGTAATCGCAGTTCGCGACCCGGAGCCTAGGCAGCGATCTTTCCGTCAACGATGCGGATGATGCGGTCGCATTGGGCGGCGAAATCCGGATCATGCGTCACGACGATCACGGTGCGGCCTTTCTTGCGCGACAGATCTTTCAGAATTCCCTGAACCATGGCGCTGGAACGGGTGTCCAGATTGCCGGTCGGTTCGTCGCCGAACACCAACGCAGGGTCGTTGGCCAGCGCGCGCGCGATGGCGACACGCTGGTTCTGGCCGCCCGACATCTGGTGCGGCAGCTTGCCCGCCTGCTCCTCCAGCCCGAGATCGGACAGCAGGCGACGCGCCCGTGCCTCCGCTTCGCCCGCCGTCAGCCGTCCCAGTCTGCGCATCGGCAGCAGCACATTCTCAAGAGCGGTAAATTCCGGCAGCAGGAAATTGGCCTGGAACACGAACCCCAGACGCGACAGCCTGGTGTCGGCCAGGACATTCTCGCTGAAGCCGGAGGTCTCTTTGCCGTCCATCCACAGCTTGCCGCCGCTCGGCTGGTCGAGCAGGCCCAGCAGATAAAGCAGCGACGACTTGCCGGATCCGGATGGCCCGGTGATGGCGATGAACTCCCCTTCGCGAATTTCCAGATCGACATCGCGCACCAATGTCACCGGCACTTCGCCGGGCAGCGTGCGGGTCAGCCGCTCGGCCTTCAGCAGGACCGCGCTCACGCGCCCGCGCCGCGCAGGATATCAACCGGCCGTACCCGCGCCGCCCGCCGCGCGGGCAGCACCGCCGCGCCGACGGCGGCCAGGAAGGCAAAGCCGCCCGCGATGACGAACTGATGCCAGCCCCAGTCGATCGGCATGGGCGTGACCTGGCTCGTGCCGGGAAATTTGAAGTGCAGCAGGCCCAGCCCGTACATGATGGCCATGCCCAGCGGCAACCCCAGGCCGCAACCCAGCGCACCCAGCAACAGCCCTTCGGTGAGAAAGATCGACTGAATGTCGCCCGCGTGGAATCCCATCGATTTCAGGATGGCGATGTCGCGCTGCTTCTCCATGACCACGGTGGAGATCACATTGTAGATGCCGAATGCCGCCACCACGAGAACAGCGCTGACCACGCTGTACATGATGATATTGCGCAGGGCGAGCGCACTCATCATATCCTCGGAGGCTTCCTGCCAGGATACGCTCTTGTAGCCCAGGCGCGTTTCTATACGGCCTGCCGTGTCGTGCGCGGCATAGGGATCGTCCAGCTTGACGATAATGCTGTTGGCGCGATTGGGACGGTTCAGCAGCGCCTGCACCCGCTTCAGTGCCAGGAACACCTGACTCTGGTCATAGGAGGCCCGGCCGGTATGGAAGATGCCGACAATCTTGAACACACGCCGCTGGCCGGTGGTGGCCGAGACCGTGATGCTCTCGCCCCGTTCCAGCGACAGAAGGCGCGCCAGCTCGCTGCCGATGATGATGCCATCGGGATTGGCGGCAAGGTCCTGGATCGTGCCCACGGTCATGTAGCTGCCGATGGTCGAGACCCGATCGATGTCCTGGGGAATGATGCCGTTCAGGGACAGCGCCTCGTCCTTGCCCGCGAAACTCACCAATCCCTGCCCTTGCATCAGGGGCGAGGCGCGCAGGCCCGGCATGGTGCGCAGATAATCCAGCGCCTGCTTGTAGCCGCGGATGCCGCGGGTTTCGGTTTCCGGCTTGACGCGATGCATCTGGATCACGGCCCCGGGATAAAGCTGAGCGACAGGCTGCAGATGCGGATTGCGAAACTCGTCCTCGATGGTGATGTGGGGAGAATTGTCGATCAGGCGATGGATGAAATCGGCCTCCGAACCTTGCATCAGGGCCGAGATGCCCAGGAAGAAGGCGGTGCCCAGCATGATGCCGAACAGCGAAACCAGGGTCTGGCGCTTGCGCGCCAACAGATGGCGCAGCGCAATGCCCGGCAGGACCGGCATCATGGCAGGACCGGGCGCAGCCTGCGGCGCGGCGGCTTTGTGCGGCCGTCTTTCGCCACAAGGTCGCTGCGTGACACGCCCTTGACGATCTCGATCCATTCGCCGCTGCGAACACCTTCCTTCACCGGGGCGCGCACGGCGCGGCCGTCGAGGATTTTCCACACCGCGCCGTCCGCCACCGCGCCGGCAGGCAGCAACAGCGCATTGTCACGCTTGCTGACGATGATGTTGGTCTCTGTGGTCATGCCGATGCGCAGCGGGGAATCCGGTGGCAGGGCGATGCGCACCCGGTAGCTGCGGCCGACCGGATCGCCCTTTGGCGTGACCTCTGTTACCGTGCCATGGAAAACACGGCCAGCGAAAGCGTCAGCGCGGATCAGCACATCCTGACCGGGCTGCACCAGCGGGATATCCTCTTCATCCACCTGGGCGGAGATGCGCAGGGCCGAATGACAGGACAGCCAGAAGAGCGGCGTGTTGGCGGCGATATACTGTCCGACCTCGCCGTCACGCGAAATCACCTGGCAGTCGTCCGGCGCGGTCAGGGTCATGTACGCAGCCTGGGCGCGGGCCTGGCGCAGCGCCGCTTCCGCCGAGCGCCAGGTTGCGCGAGCGCGCTCATAAGCCTGGGGCGCAACGGCGTTCTGGCGCATCAGCCTTTCGTAGCGGGAGAAATCGTCACGCGCGAACTCTGCCTGGGACGCGAGCTGGGCGATGTTGCTGGCCAGATCGGCGGATTCCAGCCGGGCCACGACCTGGCCCTTTTTCACCATCGTGCGCTCGTCGCTTTCCAGCTTGACCAGCCGCCCGCCGACACGCGGCGCAACCGGCAGCATGACCGTGGCTTCCACCGTGCCGCTGGCATAGACCGCGACGATGGCCGGACCGATGCGCGGATGCACAACATCGATCGCGGGCGGGCGGATGAAATAAAACGCGGCAGCAGCCAACAGAACCGCGCCGCCGCCGACACCGGCGATGATCCGCCAGCCCGCGCGCGCCATCAATGCGTGTGCGTGTGTTCGCGCTTTGGGAAAGCCGGTACCGTCGAAACTGTCGGTAACCGTCATCGGCACGCCTCGATCAAGATATGTCGCGGAGAGAAATTTCCACACCAGACCAGTTTAGCGCATAAGGGCAGGCCAGCCTTGATCCCGCTCAATCGGCCCCACGGCCGGTGCCGGAAACCTGGAAATGCCGAAGGGGCCATGAACCTGATTGCCGCCCGCGTGACGGCGGAACCTCTGGAGAATTCCATCCAGCGTGTCATGCTCCGGGCGTTCGGTAGGGCATCCATAAGGCGGATCGAATGGAGGAAAAAACTCCCCCTGGAGGCGGGGGCGTGAGACCGGGGCTGTCGTCGGCCGAGGCGGCTGCCCTGCTCCGCCGGCATGGCGCCAACGAATTGCCGCGTCCGGCCCCGCGCAACTTTCTGCGCATCGCATTCGATGTCGTCCGCCAGCCCATGTTCGCGATGCTGCTGGCCGCGGGCGCGATCTATGCCATGCTCGGCGAGCCGGTGGATGCGTCGGTTCTGCTTCTGTTTGCGACCCTGTCCGTCTCCATCTCCGTCATACAGGAATCGCGAAGCGAGCATGTGCTGGAGGCGCTGCGCTCTCTCGCGAGCCCGCGCGCCCTTGTGATCCGGGACGGCACGCAGATACGCATTCCGGGGCGCGACGTCGTGCCCGGAGATCTCATGATCCTGACCGAGGGAGACCGTGTGCCTGCCGATGCCAGGATCGAACGGGGCGCCGATCTTTTGATCGACGAATCCGTGCTGACCGGCGAATCGGTGCCCGTGCACAAGCATCCGTCCGCGCAGGCACATGGCCCCGGCGGCGAAGACACACCTTTGGCGTTTGCCGGCACATTGATTGTGCG
>JAFIHO010000211.1 GCA_017849395.1 Hyphomicrobiales bacterium | reverse complement strand
ATCGAGGCCGACGCGGCCCTCCAGCGAGGCGATGGCGACGCGGGCGCGCAGCCCGCCGCCGATGTCGAGCGTGAAGCCGGCGCCGGCCGGCACGACGAAGTCGGCATGGCCGTCGACGACGGCGTCCTGCGGCCGGTCGAAATCGAAGGTGACGCTGACGGCCGTGTTCTGCAGCATGCCCGGGCCGACGAACGCGTCGAAGCGCAGATAGGCGTCGACGAAGGCGAAGATGCCGATGCCGTAGCCGGCGATCGACACGCCCCAGATCGGGAATTCGGGCGGCTCGACATGCAGGAGCGTCTTCTCGTAGGCCCGCTTGGCGAACACCTCGTGGTTCGGCGGCAGCGCGATCTCGCCGGTGACGATGATATGCGCGTCGGGCGTCAGCTCGACGGTCGCGGTGCCCTTGATGATGCCCGATTTGAGCGGGAAGAAATCAGCCTCAACCGGATGCGCCGCCGCCAAAGTCGGCGCGGCGACATGCAGGTCCAGATTCTGGCCCAGCGCATAGGCCATCTTCCAGGGTGAGGCGACCGGCAGCAGCGCACGCGCCGCCGCGAAATCGCCCGCCACCGCCGCATCCGCGCCGCCGCCACCAATGGTGACGGGCACCATCAGCGTCGCGTCTTCCGGGATGCAGACATCCTTGCAAACCAGCCATGTCACGGCCGCTTTCAGGGTCACGGTCTCGCCGGGCTTCGCATCGGCGGGAACGGCGATATCGGTCAGCAGCCACAGCTTGCCTTCATAGCCGTAATCCATCAGCGGCCCGAACGGCACGCGCATGGGGCGCGGCCATTGAATGGCGCCGGCTTTCCATCCGTCCGGCACGGTCCATTCGATGGTGGTGGGCGCGCCCGCATCGCCCGGATTGATCCAGTAGGTGTGCCAGCCCGGCGCGATCTTCTCTTCCAGCGCGATGGTCACCGTGCCGCCCGGTGCGGCCTGACCCTCGGCCACCAGACGCGCCATGACTTTCGGCCCGTCCTCCTGCGCGAAGGCGGGGGCGGCGGCAAACAGCAGCGCCAGCAAAAAGAACAACCGTTTCATGGCCCTGCCCTATATCCTGTTGTCATGCTATTCGCCAGTTACGGCAGGCGGTTACGGGTAGATCATGCGGATAACGGGCGGAAAACTTGGCGGCAGGCGTTTGGCCGCACCGGACGACATGCGGGTGCGTCCCACCTCGGACCGCACCCGCCAGGCGATTTTCAACATGCTGCGGCACAAGGATTTCGGCATCGGTTTCACCCTGGAGAACGCCGCCGTGCTGGACCTGTTCGCCGGGACCGGCGCGCTGGGCATCGAGGCGATCAGCCAGGGCGCGCGCTGGTGCCTGATGGTGGACGACAATGCCGACAGCCGCGCATTGCAGCGCGAGAATGTGGAAGCGCTGGGCCTGACCGGCGCGACGCGGATATGGCGGCGCGACGCGACCGACCTGGGCCCCATCGGCCCCAGCGCGGGCGGCCCCTTCGACCTGGTGTTCCTCGACCCGCCCTATCGCAAGAACCTGATCCCGCCCGCACTGGCGAGTTTGAAGGCTGGGGGATGGCTGAATCCCAACGCGGTGATCGTGGTGGAGACGGATGCGAGCGAGGTGTTTGAAACGCCGGGTTACACGTTGATCGACGAACGCGATTATGGCGAGACAAAGGTGCGGTTCCTGGCGCCCGGAAATTGAACAATGCGAAAATTCGCTCTCTTCATTCTTGGATTATTGGGAATAGGCGCAATCGTCGGCATCGCCTGTGTGAGTATCCAGGTTATGGACCTTATCGCCATTCATGGCTCCGCCGTAAACGAAATCAGCATACGGAATCGCAGCAGCCAGCCCATCTTGCGTGGTTCCATTGCCATTCGGGATGAAAGACACTCTTTCGGCTCTATAGCAATCGGCCAAACGAACCGGGTGGTTTTTCCAGCCAAACGCGAAGGCAGCTTTGCAGTCGATATTATATTTCGTTCCGGGAAGACATTATCTTCCAATCAGCTTGGATATCTCACGCCAGGCATGAACCTGCGTGTCATTGTAGATGTTCAAGACAACAAAACCGAACTTTTGGCATCCGAAGTGAAACAGCAGTAGCTACCGCCGCCCGAACAGCTTCTCGATATCCGACAGCTTCAGTTCGACATAGGTCGGCCGCCCATGGTTGCACTGGCCGGAATGGGGCGTGGCTTCCATTTCGCGCAGCAGGGCGTTCATTTCGTCGGCGGTGAGGCGGCGGCCTGCGCGCACGCTCATGTGGCAGGCCAAGGTGCCCGACACCTCTTCCAGCCGCTCCTTCAGCGATAGCGCCTTTCCGGTTTCGGCGATGTCGTCGGCCAGGTCACGCACCAGACCTTTCACATCCAGCTTGCCCAGCATGGCGGGCACTTCGCGCACCATTACCGCGTCCGGCCCGAACGGCTCGACCACCAGGCCCAGTTCGGCCAGTTCGGCGGCGCGGCTGGCGACGCGGGTGACTTCCGCCGGATCGAGATCGACCACTTCGGGGATCAACAGCGGCTGGCGCGCGATGCCGCCTTCGGCCAGCGCCTTTTTCATTCGTTCATAGACCAGCCGTTCATGTGCGGCGTGCTGGTCCACGATCACGATGCCGTCCGCCGTCTGGGCCACGACATAGGTCTCATGCAACTGCGCCCGCGCGACTCCCAGAGGCATGTCCGGCTGCGGCGCGGCCACGGGCGCTTCTTCCATCCGCACCGACAAAGCGGGCGCCGCATTGCCGCTGAACAGCGGGATCGCCTCGCGCACGCCGACCGGCGCGGACGAATAAGAGGGCCGGAAATCCGCCGGGGCCTGCCGCTGGAACGCCGCGATGGCCGCGCCCGCCACGGTGGTCGAGGCGCGATGCCCCGCCTGCGCCAGCGCCTGCTTCAGCGCGCCCACGATGAGGCCCCGTACCAGCCCGGCGTCGCGGAAGCGCACTTCCGTCTTGGCCGGATGCACATTCACATCGACAAAGGCCGGATCGCAATCCAGGAACAGCGCCAGCGCCGGATGCCGGTCGCGCGCCAGGAAATCCGCATAGGCGCCGCGCACCGCGCCCAAGAGCAGCTTGTCGCGCACCGGCCGCCCATTGACGAACAGGAACTGCATCTGGGCATTGGCGCGGTTGTAGGTGGGCAGCCCCGCGAAGCCCGACAGCGCGATGCCTTCTCGCGCGGCGTCCACCTTCGCGGCATTGTCGCCGAAATCGCGGCCCATGATGCGGGCAAGACGCGACAGCCGTCCGTCGATCAAATCCTTTTCTTCCGCAAGGTCCAGCGATTTGCGCCCGTCCAGGGTCAGGCTGAACCCCACATCGGGCCGCGCCATCGCCAGGCGCTTGACGATGTCGATGATCGCCAATTCCTCCGACCGCGCGCTTTTGAGGAATTTCAGCCGCGCGGGCGTGGCGTAGAACAGTTCGCGCACTTCGGCCCGCGTGCCATGCTGCCCGCGCGCCAGGAATGCGGCGGGCATCGGCCCCTTCACCGCGCCGCCATCGACGCGGATTTCCGACGCCTCGCCATCCGCTATCCGGCTGGTGAGGGACAGCCGCGCCACCGCGCCGATACTGGGCAGCGCCTCGCCGCGAAAACCCATGGTCACGATATGCGAAAGATCGTCATCACCGTCGCGCACCGGCAGCTTGGATGTCGCGTGGCGCTCGATGGCGAGGCTCAGATCGGCCGCGCTCATGCCACAGCCGTCATCCTCGACCAGCAACAAATCCGCGCCGCCATTGGTGGCGGTGACGGCGATGCGCGACGCGCCCGCATCCAGCGCGTTCTCGACCAGTTCCTTTATCGCGGCGGCGGGCCGTTCGACGACTTCACCGGCGGCGATACGGTTGACCGTTCCTTCGGAAAGACGGCGAATGGTCATGCGAAAGTTCCACCAGCAAAATGCGAACGCGCTATGCGCGTTCGACCCCGCCCCGAAATTTGCTTCGCAAATTTCGACCCTCCCTCAAGGGGAGGGTGAAACAGCGTCATCGCCATGCCTACCCTTCCGCCAGATATTGCCGCGCGAGAATCTTGCCTTCCTCCACGCCCGGCTGATCGAAGGGATCGACACCCATCAGCTTGCCCATGATGATGGTCTCCAGCATGAAATGCATCATCAACGCGCCCATGTGGAATTCATCCACCCGGGGCAGATGAATCTGCCGCACGCAGCGACCGTTCTTGAACAGGGTTTGCGCCGTGGCGCGCGCCTCCGCATCGACCAGGTCGCCCATCTTGCGGCCCGCCAGGTAATTCAGCCCCAGCGCCTTGGCCCTCGCCTTGGGCGCGGTAAGGCCCTTGCCCTTGGTATCGACCGTCATCAGCGTGAACAGCGCATTGCCCGGCCCGTCGCGGAACAGTTGCAACTGGCTGTGCTGGTCCACCGGACCCAGCACCGACACCGGCGTCGATCCCTTGCCGTCCTTGCCCAGGCTTTCGGCCCATAATTGCCGCCACCAGCCGCCAAACACCGACAGCCGGTCGGCATAGGGCCACAGCACCGTGGTGTGCAGCTTGTTCTGCGAAGCCAGCGCCTGATGCAGCGCCGCGCCCACCGCGGCCGGCGCCTCCGCCGCGCTCTTGGCGTTCAGCACTTCGTCCAGCGCCGCCGCCGCACCCGCGCGCAACGCCTTCACATCCAGTCCCATCAGGATCGCAGGCAGGATGCCCACCATCGACAGCACCGAATAACGCCCGCCGATTCCCAGCGGATGATCCAGCTTCGGCGCGCCGATACTGTCCGCGAAATCGGCCAGCGCGCTTTTGTGCGGCTCGGTGATGATGGTGAAATGCTTCTTCAGCGATTTCACGCCCGCCTTTTCCAGCCGGTCGGCGGCGGACAGAACCTGCATCAGCGTCTCTGCCGTGCCGCCGGATTTGGAGATGGCGACGAAATGGGTCTTCTTGGGATCGAACCCTTTCAGCGACTTCTCCCAGCTGAACGGATCGGGATTGTCGTGGAATTCGACAAAGGGCGTGGTCGCCTTGCTCTTTTGGTTGGCGCTCCGGCTCTCGCCTGCGCGCAGCGCGGTCAGCGCCTGGCCGCCCAGGCTCGATCCGCCGATGCCCAGCACCGCCACGGTCTTCGTGCCTTTTGCGATAGCGGACGCGGCGGCGGAAGCCGCCTTCAGGTCATCCTTGCGCGTGGCGATGCCCAGCAGTTCCAGCGATCTGGACGCATGCTGTTCGCGCAGCCAGGTGAGCGCCTTCTCGCAATCCGCCAGCGCGGCGTCATAGGCAGCGCGGGGCGGAGCACCCTTGCCGGTCAGGGCGAGGTCGAGGGATATCCGGAACGGCGATTTCGATTCGGGCATGGGGACACTCTAGCAGGGGGCCGCCCATTACCGCCCGCCCGCGCCGATCAATCAACAGAGGATCAGGGTTTTTTCGCCGCGTCCGGCTTTGCGGGGGGCTGGGCGGCGGGCGGAGCGGGGCGCGGCCGCGCGCCCGCCTGGGCGGGAGTTCCCGCGATCACCACCGTCAGCCGCGCCGGGTCGAACAATTTTGCGCTCACGCGCTTCACATCGTCCAGGGTGACCGCATCGATCAGCGCATTACGCCTGGCCACATAACCGATATCCAGATTCTGCCGCTGGAACGCGCCCAACTGCCCGGCCGTGCCGCCGTTCGAGGCAAAGGCCAGCGGGAAGGAGCCCGTCAGATAGGTCTTGGCGTCGTCCAGTTCCTGCTGGGTCGGCCCGTTCTTGGCGAAGTCCGCCATCGTGTCCTTCACCACCTGCACGGTCTGGCGAATGGCGTCGGCACGGGTGGCGACCGAACCCAGCATCACCGCCGCCTTGCTGTAGGAGGACATCGAGGTGGAGATGCCATAGGTCAAGCCGCGCTTCACGCGAATCTCCTGTGTCAGGCGCGAGGAGAATCCGCCCCCGCCCAGGATGTAATTCGCCACATAGCCGGGAATGAAATCCGGGTCCTGCCGCATGATGCCGGGCAGTCCGAACACGGCGCTGGGCTGCGGCACATTCATGGGAATGGTGTGCACGCCCGGCGCGCCCAGCCGCCCGATGGCGGGCAACGGCTTCACGGCGGCGTTGGACACGCGCTGGAAGGTGCTGCCCAGCAGCTTCTGCGCCTGCTCGGCGCTGATGTCGCCCGCCACCGCGATCTTGATGCCGTTGCGCACCCAATGGGTGCGCGCGAAGGCGCGCATGTCGTCGGCGGTGATGCCGGATATGGAATCCACATCGCCGGTGGACGGATGACCGTAAGGATGGCCATTGAAGAAGATGCGGGTGAAGGCCTTGCTTGCCACGCGCGGAGGCTCGGCCTCGGCCTGCTGGATGCTCTGGATAATCTGGGTGCGCACCCGCGCCACGGCCGGCGCATCGAAGCGCGGCTTGGTCAGCGCAAGCTGCAACAGGCGCATGGCTTCGGGCACATTCTCGGTCAGGCTGGAGACCGAGATCACCAGATAGTCCCGCTCTGTGCCCGCCGAGAAGCGGATCGCCTTGTTGGCCAGCGCCTCATGGAAGGCGGCGGAATCCAGATTGTCCGCGCCCTCGTCCAGCATCGCGGCGGTGAAGGCGGCCAAACCGGCTTTTCCGGCAGGATCATAGGCCGATCCCGCGGGCATCGAGATGTTGAAGGACACGATGGGCACGGTGTGGTCTTCGGCTAGCCACACTTCGGCGCTCTTGCCCAGATCGAGCTTGCGGATATCCGCCGCCATCGCCGGAACGGCGGCGCAGACGGCAATGGCAAGGATGGCCAGAAATGTCCTCATTTGCCGGGCACCAGATAGCCGGTGACGGCATTCCTGCGCGACAGGCTTGCGGCGGCGCGGTTCACCGCGGCGGCATGCACGGCGCGGATGCGCGCGGGCCAGGCATTCACGTCGTCCACCGTCATGCCGATCATCAGCGCGCGGCCATAGGACATCGCCATCGCCATCTGGCTGTCGCGCCGATAGATGGTGGCGGAGACGAGATCGGTCTTGGCGCGGGAAAGATCGCTGGCGCGCGCCTCATTGGCGACGAAGCCCGCCATCACCTGATCGACGGCCTTTTCCAGCGCCTCCAGCGTCACGCCCGGACGCGGCACCGCATAGACCGAGAACTGGCCCGCGTCGCGCGCATCGCCGTCATAGGACGCGCCCGCATCGGTGGCGAGCTTCTTCTGGTCCACCAGGATGCGGTACAGCGCGGCAGTCTGATCGCCGCCCAGCACCTGGCCATAAACCTCCAGCGCCTGGGCCACGCCGGGCCGCGCCTGCGCATAGGACGGCACGCGATAGGTCCGCACGAATACAGGCACCCTTGCGTCGGGCCTTGTGACGGTCATGCGTGTTTCGGCCAGGCGCGGCGGCTCGGCGAATTCGGCGCGCGGCTGCAGCGTCCGCGCGCGCAGCTTGCCGTAATGGGTCTGGGCCAGGTCGCGAACCTCCGTCGGCGTCACATCGCCCGCGATCACCAGGATCGCATTGTTGGGCGCATAGTGATGATCGTAGAAATCCTGCGCCGACAGCTTGTCGATATGGCGCAACTCATCCATCCAGCCCACCACCGGGCGGCCATAGGGGTGGCTCAGATGCAGCGCCGCCGCCATCTGTTCGTTCATCAGGCTCTGCGGATCATTCTCCACCCGCATCCGGCGCTCTTCCATCACCACATCGCGCTCCGGCCCGACCGTGTCGTCCGACAGATCGAGATTGGCCAGCCGGTCCGCCTCCAGCCGCATCATCAGCGGCAGGCGATCCTTTGCGATCTGTTCATAGAAGGCGGTGTAGTCATGGCTGGTGAAGGCGTTGTTCTCGCCGCCATTCTTGGACACGGTCAGCGCGAAACCGTCGCCCGGCAGGGATTTGGTGCCGCGGAACATCATGTGTTCGAAGAAATGCGCCAGGCCCGAAATGCCCGGCGGATCGTCCACGCCGCCCACCTTGAACCACAGCATCTGGGTGACGACCGGGGCGCGGTGATCGGGGATCACCACCACCTGCATGCCGTTCTGCAGCGCGAACTGGAACACCTGGGGCGCGGCGGCCCGTGCGGGCGGCGGCGCGTCGGAATTCGGCTGCGCGACAATCGGCGCGGACCCGGCGAGCAGGCACGCGACCGAGACGACAAGACCGGCGATCGTCCTAGAACCAGTCAAACCAGCCGCCACTCTTTTTCACGGGACGGACGGCCTGGCCGCGCTGTTGCGGACGGTTGCTCCGCTGGATTTCGGCATCGGCATTGATGGGCTGGCTGGAAACCGGCGAAGGCCGCGCGCCCAGCACCCGTTCGGTGAAGCTGGGATCGGCGCCCTGGACCCGCAGGTCGGTCTTCAATCGTGTGCGGATGGTCGGATCGTTTTTCTGCACGCCCGCATTGGCCAGCATCAGCTTCTCGGCCTGGCTGAAATTGCCGCGCATACCGGCGGCGATGACGGCCGGATCGGCGTTCAGCAGCGCCGCCTGGGCGGCCGTGCCGGGATTGACCTGGCTGACCGGCGGCGCGCCCGGCATGGGCGGACGCAGATTGAAATCGGGCGGGATGACCAGCGGCGCCTTGGTGCTGACCGCGAACTCGTCCGGCGCGCGCTTGGTCAGGCCCGCCGCATCGCGCAGCGACGAACAGCCGGACACGGCAACCGCCATGCCGAGCAGGGCCGGGATGGT
>JAFIHO010000210.1 GCA_017849395.1 Hyphomicrobiales bacterium | reverse complement strand
GTCATTGACCTCATCCGCGGACGCGAAGGTGAGAATGCCCTTGGCGCGTATCTCGACCGGGTAGGGCGCGGAGGCGGCGCGGCTCTCCAGCATATCCCTGTCGCAAGCGCCGCTCGGTTCATAATAGAAGATGTGATCCGGCGCGCTGCGCATCGGCAACCAGTTCGAGGTCAGCCGTTCCGGCTCCGCCTTGAGCGGAATCGCGCCCCGGCGGCGAAAAATCTCCCAGTTCGGGTTGATCACGGGCGTGGCGCTGCGGACCACCTTCTGGCGCTTGAGCTGGTCCAGGAGTTTGAGAAGGCCTTGGGCCCAGCCGGGCTCGAAATTCACATACTGGAGCCCGCCCATCCCGAACACTTTCTTGTAGGCCTTCATCCGCAACGGGATGATGAAGTTGGGATCGGACAGCGATTTCACCAGATCGCTGGCGATATCGATCTCTTCCAGCACGCCCGGCGCGGCGAGGGTGTCGTCCTTGCACACCAGGAGCATCTTGATGGCGCGCTCCTGCAGGTTTGAGGTGATCTCCGTCCGCCAGCGGTCGCCGGCGGTCAAGGTCACCACGTCGCAGAAAACTTTATAGCCCGCAGCTTCCAGGCGCGGCGCCAGCCACAGCGCGAACTCATTGTCGAGCGGTGTGGCTTTGCTGATGAAAAGGGTGTCGCGCGGCGGCGAGGCAGGCGTCGTCATATGGTTTTTTTACGGGAGGACCGACCGCCCGAATCACTTTCGGCAGGCGGGAAAGTATAGGGGAGCGCCACCGGGCAGGCTGGAACCGGACATCTGTTGGCTGTGCATAAACGCAAGATTTCTGGGATGGGAGGCGCGGTCGTCCCGGGGCCTGCGGCCCGGCGGGCTCTCGTAAACCGGGCCGGGCAAGCCCGTCCCGGCCCTTCGGGCTTCGATCCCTGACGCAAAGGATGGCGGGCGGTGGCCTGGCGGCCACCGACTTATTTGAGGCCGTCCTCCCGGAAAATCGGGGTGGGCGGCGCTCCCTTGTAGGCCCGCCCCGGCGGGCCGCAACCGGCTTCGCCGGTCCTCCACTTCGTTCCGGCCCCATCCCCGCGCGTCACACGCGCGCGGGGGCCCTTGAGGGTGCGGCCCGCCTCACTGGGCGGGCCTCCCGGTCGCATTCCGCCGCCCACCCCGCTTTCCGGGGGACGGGTGCGGTTTTTTGCGAGCCGGAGGATAGCCATGCGCCCAGACAGTCAGCAGCCAGCCAGCGGCGCGAGCCGCGTTTCCCTTTATGAAGAAGTCACCGCCCGCATCGTCGCGGAAATGGAACAGGGCGTCGTGCCGTGGGTGCGGCCTTGGTCAAGGTCTGCCGCGCCGCTTGGCATGCCGCGCAGCGCCGCCAGCCGCAAATTCTATTCCGGCATAAATATCCTGGTCCTGTGGGACGCAGTGATCCGGCGCGGCTTCGCCCATCAGGAATGGCTCACCTTCCGCCAAGCGTTGAGCCTTGGCGGGCATGTCCGCAAAGGCGAGCGCGGCACCGTCATTTGCTACGCCGACAGCTTTGTGCCGAAAGGCGAACGCGAGCGCGCCAAGGATAGCGGCGACGATCCCTCCCGCGTTCCGTTCCTCAAGCGCTTCACGGTTTTCAACGTGGAGCAATGCGAAGGCTTGCCCGCGCACATCGTCCCGCCGCCGCCGACCTATCCTGAAACCGAGAGACACCCGGAAGCCGAAGGCCTGATTGGCGCCAGCGGCGCGACCATCCGCGAAGCGGGCGGCGAGGCTTTCTACCATCTGGGCGAGGATTTTATCCGCTTGCCGCCGCGCGGCAGTTTCCTCACCCCCGCCGATTGTTACTGCACCGCGCTGCATGAACTCGGCCACTGGACCGCGCATCCTTCGCGGCTGGCGCGCGACCTGACCGGGCGCTTTGGTTCGACCGCTTACGCGCGGGAAGAACTGATTGCCGAACTGACCAGCGCTTTTCTCTGCGCCCATCTGGGGATCATCCCGCAGGTGCGCCATGCCGACTATTTGGCGAACTGGCTGGCCGTCTTGAAGGCCGACAGCAAGGCCATTTTCCACGCCGCCAGTCAGGCCAGCAAGGCCAGCGACTTCCTTCTTGCCATTCCCCAGCAGGCGCAAGCGGGCGCGCCTGTTGCCGCCTGACGCCCGCACAACCCAAGGAGTAACCGTCATGCAAACCCAAGCCATCCCTCTCAGCAATCTCCATGTCTCGCCGCTCAATATGCGCGCCGAGAAAAAGCCGCCCAGCGTCAAGCGCATGGCGGAAATTGCCGCCAATATCCTGCCCACCGTGCGCGAGAAAGGTATCCTCACCGACCTGATCGTGCGGCCCAACAATGACGGCTTTGAAATCCTTGCCGGGCGGCGGCGCTACTATGCCGCCAAGGTGATCGAGAAAGAGCGCGGGGTGTTTCCGCCCGTCAACTGCGAAGTGTGGGAGAACATCACCGACGCCGACGCCCGCGAAATCTCCCTGATCGAGAATGTCGCCCGCGAGGATGCCGACGAAATCACCTGCTACGAAACCTTTTCGGCCCTGATCCGCGAAGGCCGCGCCGTCGCAGAAATCGCCCGCACCTTCGGCAAGACGGAGCGCCAAGTCACCCAATGCCTTGCCGTCGCCAATCTCTTGCCGCGCATCCGCGACCTCTATCGCAGCGAAGAGCTGGACGCCGGGGACTTGCAACTCCTGACCATGGCGACCAAGACCCAGCAGCGCGACTGGCTGGGTCTCTGGAACGACAATGACGCGCCCACCGGGCAAAGCCTCAAAGGCTGGCTGTTCGGCGGCGCGGCGATCCAAACCAAGGTGGCGCTGTTCGATCTGGAACAATTCTCCGGCAAGATCGTGGGCGATCTGTTCAGCGAGGATGGCTTTTTCGGCAGCGCCGACGAGTTTTGGACGGCCCAGGACGAAGCCATTGCGGCCAAGCGGGACGCCTATCTCGCCGCCAAATGGTCCGAAGTCGTGGTACTGGAACGCGGCAGCCATTTCCCGCAATGGGATTTCGTCAAGGCGGGCAAGAAACAGGGCGGGCGGGTCTATATCGAACCCACCCATACCGGCGAAGTGCGATTCCATGAGGGCTATGTCAGCCAAGGCGAAGCGGCCAAGGCCAAGAAGAAGGCCAAGGCTGGCGAGGCTGGGGAGTGCGAGAACGAGGCCGAAGTGGCGCACTCGCCCATCACCAAGACGATGCAGAATTATCTCGACCTGCACCGGCATGCGGCGGTGCGGCTGGCGGTTCTGGAACAGCCCGCCGCTGCGCTGCGCCTTCTCATCGCCCATGCCGTCGCCGCCAGCGGCAATTGGACGGTCAAGCCCGATCCGCGCCGCGCCGACACTGAGGCGGTGCAGGGCAGCGTTGCCGCCAGCGAGGCCCAAGCCCTGTTCGAGGCCGAAGCCAAGAAGGTGCGCAAGCTGCTGGCCCCGGCCTTCGACGCCGATGCGGGCGAGGACGAGAACCTTGCGGTGGCGGGCTTGGCCCATGGCGATGGGGACCTGACCGTGCGGGTGTTCCAGCGCCTGCTCAAGCTGAAAGACGCCGATGTGGCGCGCATCGCGGCCTTCGTGATGGCCGAAACGCTGGCCGCTGGCAGCGCTGTGACCGAGTTCATGGGCACGCATACCAAGGTCAATGCCCGCGCCCATTGGACGCCCGATACGGTGTTCTTCGACCTGTTGCGGGACCGCGCGGCGGTCAACGGCATGATCGCGGAATTGTCCGGCAAGAAGGCCGCTGATCGGCTGATCTCTGCCAAGCTGAAAGACCAGCGGGCCGCGCTGGTCACCGCCGCTGGCGGTGACGCCGCTTGGTGCCCGGGCTGGATGCGGTTTCCCGCTGTGGGAGTCTGAGGCTGCGCCGCCGCGCCCCACGCCGGGGCGCGGCGGTTCCCGCCAGCCCGGCGGAAAGTTTAGGGCGGGCTATTCGCCGGGACCGCCCCAGCGGCCCCGGTGTTAGCGTTTTTCTGGGGCGGACAAGAGGTTTTCCATGCGCCTATTTATCGCCATTTTCCTGCCCTGGCTGACTTTCTTTCTAATCGGTCGCCCCATTGCGGGGCTGATTTGCCTCTTGCTGCAGATCACCCTGATCGGCTGGCTCCCCGCCACCATCTGGGCCGTCCATGCCCTCGGCCAATACAAGACCGACCGCAAGATCGAGCGGGCGCTGCGGGAAACCCGCACCCCCTGACAGGGGCGGAACCTGCAAAATTTTCTGGCTCTAGCCCCCTTGAAGGGAGCTAGGACCGTCCTATCTCGTTTTTCCGAAAGGCGCCTTTGGCGCCGTATTGAAGACATGGAGACGAGCCCATGTACCAATACGAAATCCGCGTTCTGCGGGAAAACAACCGGCCTTTGATCGTCAGCAGCCGGTTCCTCGGGGATTTCCATGCCATCCGCCGGGGCCAAGTCATGGCCGAGGAAGACGAGGGTGTGGAAGTCTGGAGGGGCATGACATGCATCTACTGGCGCGACCCTCTGCCCAAGGACCTTCTGCCAGCGGACGATGCCCCATCCCCTTACACCGTCGCAGGTCGGGAGCGCGATACGCATCCCGAATAGGACGGCGCGGCTCAGCGCGCGTCTCACATAGAGGGCCTTCTCACGCGCGCCTCGCGCCGACGGCTGCCCTGCGGCGATGACTGCTGCCGCATGAAGATATCTGCAGGTGTGGGGACGGGATTGAGTGCGCGTCCCTGCGCTTGCCCGCTGTCCTTCTGCACTCTCATGACCGGGCTGGGCGCGTCTCCGTCATCTTGGAGAGACATTCTTCCTTGCTTGTGGGCGGATACCTACGGGCGGGTCCGGTCCTTCCGAAACCATCGCGGCGCAGGTTTTTTCCCCGCCGTGCTCGCCCCTGCGGTGCTTGCGCGCGGCTCCTCGCGCCCAGGGCTTCGCCCTTTTCAAAAAACCTGGCCGCTCCGGTCGTCCGCTGCGCTGCCGCCCTTGCGGGTTCGGGTGCCCGTCCTCCGCCCGAAACGGTCCGCCGTCGCAAGGAAGAATGGTCTTCCGCGACATTGTAAGGAGACGACAATGCCTGCCATCGGTCATGTGACGAAGCAGAAAGACGGCAACTTCAAGGGTCAGCTGAAGACGCTTTCCTTCAGCGCCCCCATCACCATCCTGCTCAATCCTTCCAAGAGCGGCGATACGCAGCCCGACTATCGCGTCTACAGCCAGGCCGTCGAAATCGGCGCGGGCTGGATCAAGAAGGGCAAGACCTCGGGCGAAGACTATGTCTCGCTGAGCCTCGCCGATCCGGCTTTCGGGCCGAAGAAGCTTTACGCCAATCTCGGCCGCGCCGCCGGTCAGGACGACGACAGCGTCTTCGCGCTGATCTGGAATCCCATCGAATAAAGCCTATGGCCCTCGTGTCGTTCTGGCACGGGGGCCATCTTTTTGCCCGATTCACGGCGATATCGGCACCGCAAAAAAATCGCCGGTCCGCAATCGTATGTGCGCACGTCATAGTCGCAAGCGGGGGGCACGACACGTGCCTCATTCGTCGTGCCTCACGCACCGGAAACAAAAATCAAAGGCGTTGGTATGATGGAACCCAAGGCGGGCGCGCCCTCTGTGCGTCTTCAAAGTCCCTTTTACACTCCGGTCCAGGCTGCCGATTTCGTGAAGCTGTCATGGCGGACGTTGGAGCGCATGCGCCAGAATGGCGAAGGACCGGCCTTTCGGCGTCATGGCCGATATATCCGCTATCACATCGACGATCTCGAAGCCTGGTCCCGGTCGCACGCCATGATCAAGACCGATGAAACCTCCAGGTCTTAACGTGATAGCGGCAGCCGTTGCCATCGGCTGCGTCGTGCTGACCGTTGTAACGCCGCGCCCGTTGTTGATCTGGAACGCCACAGCCAGTGCCCCGATGGGACTTTATCATCGGCAATTCGGTGAAGTCATTCGCGGCGATTGGGTGTTGATCTATCCACCTTCTGAAGCGACGCGACTGGCGGCGAACCGGAACTACTTTCCGAAACAAATCGCCCTGATCAAGCGCGTAGCAGCGCAGGGCAACGACCGTGTTTGCCGCTCGGGCCAAGCGGTTTCGGTGAACGGGCGCCTTGCGGCCACGGCGCTGATCCGCGACTCGCGTGGGCGTGATTTGCCAAGCTGGTCGGGCTGCATTGCGCTGAAGACGGGCGAGATATTCGTCCTCAACGCGCCGTCCGCGTCCTTCGACAGCCGGTATTTTGGACCCGTCTCGCGTGATCATGTGATTGAGAGGATTGCGCCGCTATGGACCTTCTGACGCTCGTTACGGGCTGCTCCTTGTTCATTTCGATGCCCTGTTCGACACCGAATTTGTCGCCGCCAACGCTCAAAGGCGTCTCGCGCTGGCAGCCGATCATTGCCGACGCCGCATCTACTTTTGCTTTGCCGGAAGCCTGGGTCTCAGCGGTAGTGACCAAGGAAAGCGGCGGCCGAACCGTCTTGAATGGCAAGCCGATCACCTCCAGTGCTGGAGCGATGGGCCTGATGCAGGTTATGCCTGGCACATATCAAGACCTACGCAAGCAGTTCGGATTGGGCTCCGACCCGCACGCGCCACGCGACAATATTCTGGCGGGGACCGCGTATTTGCAGCAGATGTATCGCCGTTATGGCTATCCCGCCATGTTCGCGGCGTACAATGCTGGGCCAGGACGCTACGAGGATTTTCTGCACCGCCGACGCCCGCTTCCTGCCGAAACCATCGCCTATATCGCCGGTATCGCGCCGGGTGCCGAAATGCGCTTTGGCGTCGAAAAAGTTACCGCTAAAAGTGCTCCTTCACACAAAGCCGGTGATCCCAAACCGACAAAAATTGAGGGGATTTTCTTCGCACCAAGCGCCGCAAAGGCGCTGTTCATAACGCGCGCCGCGCCGATTGTGGCGCAGGATTGACCCCATGCAAAGCGCAGCACAGGAGGCGACGAGGAAAAGTTTCGCGGTAGGGCAAGATAAAAGGATGGCGCCAAGTGGCAGCCATGTCTTTGTCTGCACATCTCTTTTGATGGCGCCATGGCGTCCTGCGATGGCGCCAGTTTGGCGCCATACCTTTTATCGCCAAAGACGCCATGGCCGTTGATGACGACTTCGAACCACGCTTGGGCCGCATCCGCTCCGGCGGCAGTAAACGCGGGGCCGGCTATCTGCGGCGGGTGCTCAAAGCCGTATCGCTGGCCGGGGCACGGTCCGGCGATGGGGCAAGTCGGTTTCAGGGCAACCGGATCGGACGTGGCGCGGGCGCGGGACGGGTGCTCCGCCAGCGCGACCGTTATGCCGCCTTCCGTACCCGGCGTGTCGTCATCAAGACCAGGGTGGTGAAGTTCAAGGGGCAGGGGCTCAAAGCCGCCCAGCTCCATCTGCGGTATATCCAGCGCGATGGCGTCACCCGCGAGGGACAGCCCGGCGCGCTGTATGATCGTGACGGTGACAAGGCCGACGGGCACGCCTTCCTGGAGCGCTCAAGCGGCGACCGGCATCAGTTCCGGCTGATCGTCGCGCCTGAGGATGGGGCGGAGTATGACGACCTCAAGCCCTTTGTGCGCAAGCTGATGGGCCGGATGGAAGATGATCTGGGTACCCAGCTCGATTGGGTGGCGGTAGACCATCACAACACCGGCCATCCCCATACCCATATCGTGCTCCGGGGCCGGGACGATCTGGACCGCGACCTGGTGATCGCCCGCGAATACATCTCGCATGGAATGCGGGAGCGTGCCGCGGAAATCCTTTCACTGGACTTAGGGCCCAAGACTGATACGGAGATTGATGATCAGCTTCGCCGCCAAGTCGATCAGGAGCGTTTTACCGACCTCGATAAGGCGCTGAAGCGGCAAGCTGGCGAGACCGGCGAGGTGAGCTTCGAGAAGCAGGTTCCCGGCATCGCCCAGCACTACCGGGCGGGCCGTCTGCAGAAGCTGGCAAAGCTGGACCTGGCAGAGGAGGTCGCGCCGGGACGCTGGCGCTTGGCTGACGATCTGGAGCCGGTGCTGCGACGGATGGGCGAACGCGGCGATATCATCAAGGCCATGCATCGCGAACTCACGGTGGCGGGGCTGGACCGAGGCAGTGCGAACTATGTTATTTTCGACCCCGCTCAGGCTGGCGAACACCCTCTGGTTGGTCGTGTGGTCTCGCATGGCCTTGCCGATGAGGAGAAGGACACCCACTTCCTTGTCCTCGATGGCGTGGACGGCCGCGCCCATTATGTCGATATCGGCATCGCCGGAGAGGGTGACGTTCCGGTCTCCGGCAGTATCCTGGCCGTGCGCGGCCACGCGGCGGAACCGCGCCAAAGCGACCGCACCATCGCGGCGGTGGCCGCGCGCCATGGCGGACGCTATTCGGTGGAGGCGCACCGGCAGTTCGATCCATCGGCCAGCCGGGAGTTTGTCGAAGCCCATGTCCGGCGGCTGGAAGCGATGCGGCGGGAGGGCCGTCACGCCGAACGCAGCGCGGACGGATCCTGGAGTGTGCCGCCGGATTTCGCGCAGCGTGGCGTCGCCTTCGATCAAGCCCGTGGTAAGGCAAAGCCGGTGGCGCTGGAAACACTCTCTCCGGTTCCGATCACGAAGCTTGAGCGGATGACCGCCGCGACGTGGCTTGACCGCGAGCTTGTCGCCGAGCGGGCAACACCGTTGCGCGAGCAGGGGTTCGGAAGCGAAGTGCGCGCGTCTCTGGAACGGCGGCGCCTGTGGCTGATGGCCGAAGGCCTTGCCCGGGAAGACGGGAGCAAGACCCTCTATC
>JAFIHO010000209.1 GCA_017849395.1 Hyphomicrobiales bacterium | reverse complement strand
GCACGGGCGCGCCCACGCGTCGGTGTGGCTGAAGAGCGCCGCTGCCTGGTTCGCCGCCCTGCCCGACGAAGCGAAAGGCGCAGCGGCGAAGAAGATTGGTTCGGTGCTGGAGAAGGAAGGCGTTGCGCTGGACATCGCAGGCTATCGCGCCGCGCCGCCCGGCCTGCGCATCTGGTGCGGCGCCACCGTGGACAAGGCCGATATCGAAGCCCTGACGCCGTGGCTGGATTGGGCCTTCGCCCAGGTCAAGGAACTCGCCAAGGCGGCGTGATCCGCCGCCTGGCTCTTTCATTTTCCCATTCAACAGGAGAACCGGCCCATGCCGAAAGTTCTTATCGCCGACAAACTGTCGCCCGCCGCCGTCGCCATCTTCAAGGAACGCGGCGTCGAAACCGATGTGAAGACCGGACTGCCCAAGGAAGAATTGCTGAAGATCGTGGGCGACTATGATGGCATCGCCATCCGGTCCGCCACCAAGCTCACCGCCGATGTGATCAAGGCGGCGAAGAATCTCAAAGTGATCGGCCGCGCGGGCATCGGCGTGGACAATGTCGATATTCCCGCCGCGACCGCCGCGGGCGTGATCGTGATGAACACGCCGTTCGGCAATTCCATCACCACCGCCGAGCACGCCATTTCGCTGATGCTGGCGCTGGCGCGCGATCTTCCCGCCGCCAACGCCTCTACCCAGGCGGGCAAGTGGGAGAAGAACCGCTTCATGGGCGTGGAGATCACCGGCAAGGTGCTGGGCCTGATCGGGGCGGGCAATATCGGCAGCATCGTGGCCGACCGGGCGCGCGGGCTGAAGATGCGCGTCGTGGCCTATGACCCCTTCCTGTCCGCCGAGCGCGCTCAGGAGCTGGGCGTGGAGAAGGTGGAGCTGGACGATCTTCTGGCGCGCGCCGATTTCATCACCCTGCATGTGCCGATGACGCCGGAGACGAAGAATATTCTTTCCGCCGACGCCATCGCCAAGACCAAGAAGGGCGTGCGCATCATCAATTGCGCGCGCGGCGGACTGATCGACGAACATGCGCTGAAGGCGGCGCTGGACAATGGCCATGTCGCTGGCGCGGCGCTGGACGTGTTCGAGGTGGAACCGGCCAAGGACAATATCCTGTTCGGCAACGAGAAGGTCGTGGCGACGCCGCATCTGGGTGCGGCCACCACCGAGGCGCAGGAGAATGTCGCGCTGCAGGTGGCGGAGCAGATTTCGGACTACCTGCTGACCGGCGCGATCACCAACGCGCTGAATATGCCTTCCATCAGCGCCCAGGAAGCGCAGAAGGTGCGGCCCTGGATCGCGCTGGCGGAAAAGTTGGGCGGCTTTGTCGGCCAGCTGACCGATTCCAGCCTGTCGGCGGTGGAGATCGTTTATGAAGGCACCGCTTCGGCACTGAACACGCGCGCACTGACCCAGGCGGCGCTGTCGGGCCTGCTCAAGCCGATGCTGAGCGAGGTGAACATGGTCAATGCGCCGGTCGTCGCGAAGGAACGCGGCATCAAGATCAGCGAAGTGCGCCGCGACCAGCAGGGCGTTTATGAAGGCTATATCAAGGTCACCGTCACCATGGGCGACACCACAAGGCGCGTGGCAGGCACCGTGTTCTCCGACGGGCGTCCGCGCCTGATCCAGGTGAAGGATATCGGCGTCGATGCCGAGTTCGCGCCACACATGCTGTATGTCGTGAACGAGGACAAGCCTGGCTTCATCGGCAAGCTGGGCACGATGTTGGGCGATGCCAAGGTCAATATCGCCAATTTCACCCTGGGCCGCAGCGCGCCGGGACAGGATGCGATCTGCATCGTCGAGGTGGATGGCGAAGTGCCGGACGCCGTGATCGACGCGATCTGCAAACTTCCGCCGGTGAAGATGGCGAAGGAATTGACGTTCTGAGAGTGAATCCGGGTTGCCGGAAACGCCTGGATGATGTCATGGCCCGGCTTGCCCGGGCCATGACAAAAGGGAAACAGGAAGAAAAGGTCTACGACTTCAGCTTCAAAATCGCCCGCAGCTCCCGCGCTGTCATGGTGTGATAGGCGGGGTTTCCGGGGTCGAAGCTTTTGGCGGTCGCAAGACCGCCCACCACCACGGGTTCGAATCCGGCGTCGATGACGAGCCGTTTCGCGATCTCCAGCGCGGCTTTGTCGTCGGCGGCCAGCGGCACGCCGATCTTCTCGTCCGCGCGATGCGCATCTGACGCCAGGGCGGCGGCATTTATCTGGTTGAATGCGCGCACCAGCCGCGTGCCGGGCAGATAGGTCGGATTGACGATGCCCGTGCCGCGTTCAAGCGCGTCCTTCGCCATCTCGCCGTCACGGCCCAGATAGGGGTTGCAGGTGTCCAGCACCACCTTGCCCTTCAGCTCCCGCGCATAGTCCTTGCCGATCTGGGGCAAGGCGCCGAACGGCACCGATATCAGCACGACATCGCCAAAGGCCGCGGCCTGGGCCGGTGTTCCGGCCTGCGCGCCATGGCCGATCTTCGCCGCCCGCGGCCTCACTTCCTCAATGTCGCGCGCCGACATCATCACGGGATAGCCCGCCTCGGCCCATAGCCGGGCGAGCGTGCCGCCGATGCGGCCCGAGCCGATGATGCCGATCTTCATCTTCGCCTGGGCTGCCGCGGGCAGCGTGAGCAGGCTGGCCGCTCCGCAAAGAAGGATGCGGCGGGAAAGACCGGAGGGGATCATGCCGAACCTCTCAACAGGTGACAGGAAAGCATGGCACGGTTATGGCACCCGCAAAAGCAGCCCGCGCGGATGCTGCGGCGCGGCAAATCCGGATCAGCCCCGGCCCTGCCGGATCGCCTCATGGTGGCGGATCACTTCCTTCACGATGAAGTTCAGGAACTTTTCCGCGAAGTCCGGATCAAGCTTCGCCTTCTGCGCCAGGTCGCGCAGGCGCGCAATTTGCTGGGCTTCCCGCGACGGATCGGCCGGGGGCAACTGGTGCGTGGCTTTATATTCTCCCACCGCCTGGGTGCATTTGAAGCGCTCGGCAAGAAGGTGGATCAGCGCCGCGTCGATATTGTCGATGCTATCTCGCAGGCGCAGCAGTTCAGGATGGCTCATCTCAGGATCGCCCATTTGGGATGCGGGACACGGCGCGACCGCCGCAGCCAAAAGTCTTAAGCGAAAGCCCGTTCCGGCGGAAGTCATGTGCGAAAGCGCGGAAGGGGACGAAGTAATTTACCGAAGCCGCGAATGCCCCCTTTCGCGGACGGGGGACTGAGTGATTAGCTTGGGGCTTAACAAGGGTGGGGACTTGCCGCGACGGTGGGGGCATCGTCCGGTATGATAATCGACATGAAGAAACAGCGTTTGCTTGCTATATTGCTGCTGGGCTTTCTGGCGGCGGGGTGCGCATCGGATCCGGAAACGCCGGATGACCCGCTGGAACCGGTGAACCGGCTGTTCTTCAGCTTCAACCAGCGGCTGGACCGCAACGCCGCCCTGCCGGCCGCCAGCTTCTATTCCCGGAACATGCCCAATACGGCGCGCCGCACCTTTCATCATATCCTGTCGAACCTGAGCGCGCCGGTGACGGTGATGAATGACATGCTGCAGGCCGAGTTCGAGAATGCGGGCATCGCCGCAGGGCGCTTCGCAGTCAACACAACCGTCGGCGTGGCGGGCATCTTCGATGTCGCAACCGACTGGGGCATGCCGGAGCGCAACCGGGATTTCGGCGAGACGCTGGGCAGCTATGGCATTGCGCCGGGACCCTATCTGATCCTGCCGTTGCGCGGGCCCACCTCGGTGCGCGATTTCGGCGGTTCCTATGTGGACGGTTTTTTCTCGCCCCTGCGTTATGTCCGCTATGACGGGCGCCAGTATATCGGCATCGTGAAATCCAGTCTGGGCTCGGTGGACAACCGTTCCGCCAATATCGTCACCTATCGCGACATCGAGCGCGCCTCGGTCGATTATTACGCCACCATGCGGGCCTATTACCTCCAGCGCCGCGCCCGGCAGGTGGAGGACAAGAACGTCCAGATGGCGGAATTGCCGGATTTTTAGTTTCCCCCTCCGTCCGCTACGCGCTCGCGCGCTAGCGGACACCTCCCCCGTCGGGAGGCTTCGCCTCCACGGGGGAGGCGGGCCGCAGTGTGCTGCTACCGCCCCATTGAGCTTGCGGCACTAGCCAAGGGATACGCCCGTGGCATAAAGGCGTTTCCGCCCTTTGGATTCGCGCATGTCGGTTGTTGAACGCATTGTCCATCTCTGCTGTCGCGCACCCCGGCTGGTGCTGGCGCTGGCGCTGGCTGCGTCGTTAGGGGCGGCCTGGTTTGTTCATGGCAATTTCGCGATGAACACCGACAGCGAAAGCCTGATCGACGCCAAGGTGGGCTGGCGCATGCGGCAGGCGCGCTTCGACGCCGCCTTTCCCCAGCAGAACAACCTGACCGTGGTGGTGATCGATGGCGCGACCCCGGAACTGGCCGAGGCCGCCGCCGCATCCCTCAGCCGAAAACTGGAAGCGGATACTGCCCATTTCACATCGGTGCGGCGGCCCGATGGCGGCGACTTCTTCAACCATAACGGCCTGCTGTTCCTGCCGCTGAAGGATGTCGAGGAAACGACCGGGCAACTCATCAAGGCGCAGCCCTTTCTGGGATCGCTGGCCGCCGATCCGTCTGTTCGGGGTATTCTGGCCAGTCTGGACACCGTGCTGCTGGGCGTGAACACGGGCGACGCATCGCTGGCCGATATTGACGGTCCCATGACACAGTTCGCGCGCGTGTTCGGCGCGGCGGTGGAGGGGCGCACGGATTACCTGTCCTGGCGCGCGCTGATCACCGGCGCGCAGCCGCGCGCGGAAGAAATCCGCCGTTTCATCATGACCAAGCCGGTGCTGGACTTCAACGCGCTGATGGCCGGCGCGGAGGCGAGCGCGGCCATCCGCAAGGCGGCGGCGGACATGCATCTGGATCCCGAACATGGCGTACGGGTGCGCCTGACCGGGCCGGTGCCGCTGGCCGACGAGGAGTTCGGCACCATCACCGATCGGGTGGTTCTGATGACCGGGGCGATGATGGGCGGGGTGCTGCTGACATTGTGGCTGGCGCTGCGTTCCTTTCGCATCATCGGCGCGATCCTTGTCACGCTGTTCTCGGGCCTTGTCATCACCATGGCGCTGGGACTTTACGCGGTGGGCGTGTTCAACATCATCTCCATCGCATTCATCGCGCTGTTCGTGGGATTGGGCGTGGATTTCGGCATCCAGTTCTCGGTGCGATACCGCAGCGAGCGGCATGCCAATCCCGACATACGGGAAGCCCTGCCGCTGACCGGACGGGCGATGGGCGTGCCGCTGGCGCTGGCGGCGGGCGCGACGGCGGCGGCCTTCTTCTCTTTCCTGCCCACCACCTATACCGGCGTCGCGGAGCTTGGGATGGTGGCGGGCATCGGCATGATCATCGCGTTCCTGCTGTCGATTACCCTCCTGCCCGCGCTGCTGCTGCTGTTGGGGCCGCCGCGCGAGAGGGATGATGTCGGCTTCCGGGCGCTGGCGCCGCTGGACCGTTTCATGGCCCAACACCGGCGTGGCGTTCTTTGGGTCGCCGCGCTGGCGGGCGTGGCGTCGCTGGGCGCAATCACCCAGCTTTACTTCAACTCCAATCCGCTGGACCTGCGCAGCCCCAAGGTGGAGTCGGTCTCCACCCTGTTCGACCTGATGAAAAATCCGCAGACATCGCCCAACACCATCGATGTGCCCACGCCGTCGCTGGCGATGGCGGATGCGCTGGCCCCCGCCATCGCCAAGGCGCCGCTGGTCGAGCAGACAATCACCCTGTCCAGCTTCGTGCCGGACGAACAGGAAAAGAAACTGGCGCTGATCACGGATGCCAGGAACCTGCTGGATGCGACGCTCGATCCGTTCGAGGTCGCGCCGCCGCCCAGCGACGCCGAAATCGAGACGGCGATGCACAAGACCGCGGCGGGACTGCGCGGCGCGGCCAAGGATGACAGCAAGCCCGCCCGGGATGCGCGCCATCTCGCGGACACTCTGGAACGTCTGGCCAAGGCCGGACCGGCGGCGCGCGCACGGGCCTATGAGGCGCTGGTGCCGGGCCTGAAGACCATGCTGCGGCAGGTTTCGGATTCGCTGAAGGCCGAGCTGGTAACGCCCGAAACCATGCCCGCCGAACTGCGCGAGGACTGGGTGGCAAAGGATGGCACGGCGCGCATCCAGGTGCTGCCGCGCGACACCAGCAACGAACCCGCCGCCCTGTCGGCCTTCAGCGACCAGGTGCTGCGTGTCGCGCCCCAGGCGACGGGCGCGCCCATCTCCATCCGCGAATCCGGCAAGACCATCGTCGGCGCATTCGAGGAAGCGGGGGCACTTTCCTTCGTGGTCATCGTCATCCTGCTGTCAGTGACGTTGCGGCGCACCTTCGACGTGATCGCAACGATAGCGCCGCTGGTTCTGGCGGGCGCGCTGACGCTGGCGACCTGCGTGGTGCTGGACCTGCCGCTGAATTTCGCCAATGTGATCGCGCTGCCCCTGCTTCTGGGCATCGGGGTGGCGTTCAGCATCTATTTCGTGGTGGCCTGGCGCAACGGCATGAGCGACCTGCTGCAATCCAGCCTGACCCGCGCCGTGATTTTCAGCGCCGCCACCACCGCTTCGGGGTTTGGAACGCTATGGCTGTCGGTCCATCCCGGAACGGCCAGCATGGGCGAACTGCTGATGATCTCGCTGTTCTGGACCCTGGTGACAGTACTGTTCGTGCTGCCCGCGATGCTGGGACCGCCGCCGGATAGGGGCAGGCTGGGCGATCCGGTGGTCTGATTACCCTATCCGCCGCAGCTCGGGTTGGCTTTGCGTCGGAAGGTTGCGGACAAGTTAACTCAGCATCTGATCCGACAGATCGTTGATCTTCTTTGCAAGGCCCTGTGGGCCGCCGCTGCGCAGGGTCGCGCCAAAGTCGGAACGCTTCTGCGCCATCTGGCTGATGTTGCCCGCCAGGTAGACGTC
>JAFIHO010000208.1 GCA_017849395.1 Hyphomicrobiales bacterium | reverse complement strand
TTTTTGCTCATCCTCCACAACTCCTTTTGCTGTTTTCTGGACGAAGGGGAAGGTGAGGGTCACTTCCGCGCCCTCCCCGCCTTCTGCATCGCCCAGGATGATGTCCCCCCCGTGATCCTCCATGATCTTGCGGACAATGGCCAAACCAAGGCCGGTGCCTTTGGCCCGCGTCGTGACATAGGGCTCGGTCAACCGGTCGCGGTGCTGCGGCGGCAGACCAACACCATTGTCGGTGATGCGGAACATGAAGTTCGAACCATTGGGCAGCAGCGCGATGGTGATGCGGCCCGGTTCGTCATCGCCCTTTGCAAGGCGCGCGGCGATGCCCTCGCCTGCGTTCTTCAATACATTGGTCAGCGCCTGGGACACAAGCCGTCCGTCGCCCTCGAAATGCACCGGCTCGCGCGGGGCTTCGGTCTTGAAGGCGATGGCGGGGTTGGCGACCCGCTGCAGGAACACGGCCTGTTGCAGTAGTTCCTGCGCATTCTCCCGCTTCATCACCGGCGCGGGCATGCGCGCGAAGGACGAGAATTCATCCACCATGCGGCCGATATCGCCGACCTGACGGATGATGGTGTCGGTGCACTGCTTGAAGATTTCGGGGTCGGATGTCACCTCGCCCGCATATTTGCGCTTCAGCCGTTCGGCGGAGAGCTGGATGGGTGTGAGCGGATTCTTGATCTCATGCGCGATGCGGCGCGCCACATCGGCCCAGGCGGCGGTTCTTTGAGCTGAGACAAGATCGGTGATGTCATCGAAGGTGACGACGAAACCTTCCGCAGCCGCCGCACCGCGCTCGCTGGACACCTGCACCGACAAGGTGCGCGGCTTGCCTGCGCGCTTGATGCTGACCTCGCCGCTGGCGCGCGCCACGGGCTCGGACAGGGCGCGGCGGATCAGCGCCGCCAGTTCGGGCACGCTTTCGGAATAGTGGCGGCCTTCCATGTCTTCCGGCGCCGCGTCCAGAAGGCGCGCCGCGGCGCGGTTGACGATGGTGATATGGCCGTCATTGTCGATGCCGATAACGCCCGCGCTGACACCCGACAGCACCGTCTCGGTGAAGCGGCGGCGCTGGTCGATCAGCCGGTTGGCGGCGACCAGATCTTCGCGCTGGGCCGATAATTGCTGGGTCATGCGATTGAAGGTGACGCCAAGGGTGCCGATTTCGTCATCGTCGCGTTCGACAGCCACCTGGGCATCGAGATTGCCTTCGGACACACGCTCGGCCGCGTCAATCAGGCCGGAGATGGGACGCACCAGCCGGTTGGCGGCAAACAGGCCGGACCAGATCGCGGCCAGCAGGATCACCAGCGACACAACCGCATACATCGCGGCGAACACAAGCTGCACTTCCAGGCGGCTCTGGTTGAGGCGGTTATATTCCGACACCGCCGCGCGCGTGCGCAGGTAATAGCCGAACACCTTGGGATCGACCACGCGCACGACTTCCAGATAGGCGTCGTTCAGCGCCTTCAACTGGATCAGCGCCGTGACCGTGCCGTTGTCGGGCGTATCGAGCACCACGCTGTCGCGCGCCTGGGCGATGTCGGCGGGCGTGGGTGGGCGTGGATCGCGCAGGGACTGCTGCTTGGTGCTGCCCAGGATGCGGCCCTTGCCATCGAGGATATAGGCCGCCTGCAAGCCCCGGTTCTGCGTGACGGTGCCCAGCTTGGTGAACAGCAGACCGGCGCGGACATGCTTGTCATCGTCGAACAGCTGCGGATCGCGCTGAAGCGCATCGGAGATGTAGCTGATGTCGCCGACGATGCTGGCTTCGTGTTCCTTGACATAGGCCTGGGCGACATTGACCGCGCCGTCCAGCGCGTCCTTCACCCGGTTGGAGAACCAGGCTTCGAGACCGAGATTGAGGGTCACGGCGGCGAAGATCGCCACAAGGATGGCGGGCACCACCGCGATGGCCGAGAACCAGGCGACCAGCCGCACATGCAGCTTGGCGCCCGCGCGGCCGGAGCGGCGGTCGGCCCACAGCCGCACGAGCCGCCAGGCGATCAGCGCGCCCAGGGTGAGAACCAGGGTCAGGTTCACCAGCAGGATGGCGATCAGCCCGGCCCGGTCAGGCTGGTAAGGGGTCAGCCCGGTCAGGATCGCATAGGTCGCCGCGCCGGAAGCGGCCGCAAGCAGACCTACCCCCGCCGCGAGGCGCGAAGGCCGGGATATGGCGCGCAAAAACGCCGTCCGTCCGGAAGGAGACTTGCCGGTCACCAATGTCTTCCATCACGGCCGGCACCCCGCCAACGCCAGCCCGTTGCAGGACACAGTGTAGCCCAGGCACCGACTGTTGCAAGAATGCAGCGGCTTAGGGAACTGTTAACCCTAAATTGGGGTAGGTGATTCGTCGCGCAGGCCACTGATCGCCCTGCCCCGGATGGGAGCATCCGGCCTGCGCGGTCTATGACGGCGGCGTGCTGGGGCACATTGGTTCGAATCACTGCTGGATACCAAACCGGTCCGCAGCGTCGTGCCCCAATCATCCTGAAAACGGCGATGGTAATTGCGTGACGCGTGGCCGGAATTAACGGCTGGTTGGGCACCGGCAACAGTTTGAAACACTCCCGGCCCGAATGCGCCGCGATCCGCTCCTACAATCATTTCGCGGGGGCAAAAGGGAGGCGGCGTTGAAAGCATACAAGATCAACATCCTGAAGTCGGACGGAAAGACCTCGATCCTTCTTGAATCCATGTTTGAAAGCGACCATGCCGCCATCCGCTCAGCGCGTTTGACGGCGCGGGGGCGACAATTTGAAGTGTGGTGCGCGGGCCACTGCATATATAGTCGCACAGTCAGTGCGGGACGCTGGGTGGCAAGCGCAGGGTCAGCAGCGCGGTTGCAGCCTTCGCCGGAATTTTAAGTTCAAAATTTCGACCGGCCTTTATGCGGAACAGCACTCTATTCCGGGACACTCAATTCAAGGCTGAGTGCTGGAGTGGTGGTCACTCTGCCCGCAACCCTCGAATGACTTCCAGGCCGAGGTCGCGGATTTTCTTGCGCAGGGTGTTGCGGTTCAGGCCGAGCAACTGGGCGGCGCGGATCTGGTTGCCGCGTGTGGCGGCGAGGCAGATCGAGATCAGCGGGCGCTCCACTTCCTGCACCACCCGGTCATAGACGCCGGGCGGCGGCAGGCGGTCGCCCTGGGAGAGGAAATACTGGGTCAGATATTGTTCGACCGAGGCGGAGAGAGATTGTGGTCCCTCGCCTTCTTCCACCGCGAAGGTGCGCGCGGGTTCCTTCAGTTCGCCCGCGACAGCCGCCGCCGGGATCGTGTCGCCGGAATGCAGCACCGCCAGGCGGCGGATCAGGTTTTCCAGCTCGCGCACATTGCCCGGCCAGCGGTGCCGCCGCAGCATGTCCAACGCTTCATTGTCGAGCGACTTGTGCGGCAGGCCTTCATCCTCGGCCTTGCGCAGGAAGTGGCGCACCAGGTCGGGAATATCCTCCACCCGCTCGCGCAGCGGCGGCAGGCGCAGCGGCACGACATTGAGGCGGTAATACAAATCCTCGCGGAACAGGCCCTGGCCGATCAACTGGCGCAGGTCGCGGTTGGTGGCGGCGATGATGCGCACATCGGTCTTGATGGGCGTGCGCCCGCCGACCGTGGTGTATTCGCCCTGTTGCAGAACGCGCAACAGGCGGGTCTGCGCCTCCAGCGGCATGTCGCCGATCTCGTCCAGGAACAGCGTGCCGCCTTCGGCCTGTTCAAACCGGCCCACGCCGCGATTGGTCGCGCCGGTGAAGGCGCCGCGCTCATGGCCGAACAATTCGCTTTCGACGAGCTCTTTCGGAATCGCCGCCATGTTGACCGCGATGAAGGAGCCGTGCCGCCGCTTGCCGTAATCGTGCAGCGCCCGCGCCACCAACTCCTTGCCGGTGCCGCTTTCGCCCATGATCATCACGGTCAGGTCCGTCTGGGTCAGGCGCGCGATGACGCGGTAGATTTCCTGCATCGCGGGGCTGCGCCCGATCAGGGGGAGCCGCTCCTCACCCGGGACGGCGGGATCGTCGCGGCGGGCGACCGGGCTGGCCAGCGCGCGCTGCACCACTGCGATCAGTTCCTTCAGGTCGAAGGGCTTGGGCAGATATTCGAACGCGCCGCGTTCCGCCGCGGTGATGGCGGTGAGCAGCGTGTTCTGCGCGCTCATCACCAGGATCGGCAGATCGGGCCTCATGCGCTTGATGCGCGGGATCAGGTCGAAGCCGCTTTCATCGGGCAGCACCACATCGGTAATCACAAGATTGCCGTCGCCCGCGCTGACCCAGCGCCACAGGCCGGCCGCGCTGCCGGTGGTGCGGACCTCGAAGCCCGCGCGTCCCAGCGCCTGGTTCAGCACGGTGCGGATCGCGCTGTCGTCGTCGCACACCAGAATGGTCGCGCCTGCCATCACTTGTCTCCACTCGCCGCCATCGGCAGAAGCACCCGGAATATGGTGCGCCGGGGGACGGAATCGCATTCGATAACCCCGCCATGGTCGCCCACGATCTTGGCGACCAGCGCCAGGCCAAGGCCCGAGCCGCGCACCTTCGTGGTGACAAAGGGATCGAAAATATAGGGAAGCAGATCGGCGGGAACGCCGCCGCCATTGTCGCGCACCGTCACTTCCAGCGGCAGCGACAGGCGTTCGCCCGCAACCGCGGCGCCGAATTTCACGCCGGGACGATAGGCGGTGGTGAGCGTCACCTCTGCGCCCGTCTCGGGCGCGGCATCGACCGCGTTGCGCACCAGATTGAGGAAGACCTGGATCAACTGGTCGCGGTCGCCC
>JAFIHO010000207.1 GCA_017849395.1 Hyphomicrobiales bacterium | reverse complement strand
GCCGAACTCGTTGATGGTCAGCCGGCCGTTACCGTCTGCATCGGCCAGGCTGGTATCTCGGCCCGTCTGATAATTCTGGTTGTCGATGAGATCCTGTGTCAGGCGATTCCAGCCCGGGGTCTGCACGTCTCCATTGGCGTGATAGTACATATAATCGCCGGAGAAGGTCCAACCATCACCGAAATCGAACTCGGCGGAGGTTTCCAGCATCTGGCGCGAAGGATGGACGCCGCGATAATAGCTGTAGCTGTCGTCGATTTCGCCGAACACATAGACGCCGCCATTGGCGAAGCCGAGATCGACCGGAATGCCGACCTGCGCGGTCGCGTTGCGTTTTTCCCACGAACCGTAGGTAACCGTGGCCTGACCGGTGATCTCGGTCAGGTAGCCCCCATCATTCCGCGCCGTCTTGGGAATGAAGTTGAGCAGACCGCCCACCTTGCCCGCGCCGTAGATCGGCGACGGCGGGCCACGCAGGATTTCGATCTGGGCCGCGTCACCCAGCGGCGTCGTGAAGGTGCCGCGGTTTTCGACGCGCTTGAAGCCGCGGAAGTAGGTTTCCGCCAGCGTGCCGCGCAGGTTTACTGCGCCGCCGATGCCGTAATAGCTGGCGGTATAGGCGCCGGGCGTGATCGCGGTCAGCGAGTTGACGTTGTTGATGCCGTAGCGGGAGATCGTAGTGTCGCTGATGATGGTCGCGGCACGTGGCGTTTCCACCAGGCTGAGCGGCAGACCCAGCGCGGTGCTGCTGGGCTTCAGTTCAATCAGGCCCGCGGCGTCGCCGGTGACCACCACGGTTTCTTCCGTCTGCGCATAAGCGCCGCCGCCGAATGCCAGCGCGGCAATCGCCGCAACGCCGGTCATCAAAATCGATTTTTTCATGAGTTGCCCCTACTCCAGTTACGCAAGCGCGTCTTGCTGACATCAGCAGGACACACGGAAATGCGTTCGTCAAATATCTCGTAACATTTCACAGACTATTTCCGAATGCGTGTTGCTTTCGCGCCGCAACAAATTCTTCGACGCGCATTGCCCCATTGTCAAGCAACGACGGATAGCGCTAATTACATCGGTAAATTCGGCATTTCTTGAACAAGTCCGCGTGCAGATTTCTGCAATCTGCGAACAAAATGTGCAGCCCTGGGTCAAATTGTTTGCACATGCAAAAAAGCTGACCGGAGCAATTTTTGCGACTCGGAAACCAACCTTCACGTCAGCGGAATGAACACGGAAAACAGAAAAAGCGCCGCAGGAGGCAAATACGCGGAGGGATGCGGCCCAATGGACGGAAGGCGGACGGAGGGAATCACCGCGCATCGGCGCGTTGCGCGAGATGGAAAGGTCGTGCGGAGATGCGTACGGCGACCGCGAGATCAAGGCGCTATAGCCAGGATTGGATCGAGAATTGGAATGGGGATCGTCAGGACGCAGTCAAACCGACGCGCGGCAGCTAGCCACCGCGTGTCGGAGCGCGCGAGGCGCGGCGTCAGGCGAAGCGGCAGGCGGTTTCGAAGGCCAGGCGCGGCAGGCGGCCGAACAGATTCTCGGTTGTGCCGTAACCCAGATTGATCAAGAAATTGGAGCGCCAACTGGTGCCTTCGAAGAAGGCCTTGTCCACGCCTGCGCGATCGAAGCCGGACATGGGGCCGCAATCCAGCCCCAGCGAACGCGCCGCCAGCATGAAATAGGCACCCTGTAGCGAGCCGTTGCGCATCGCCGTTTCGTCGCGCACCGCCGGATCCGCGAACCAGGTCTTCGCGGTGGGGCTGTGGGGGAACAGGAAGGGCATCTGCTCGGCGAAATCCAGGTCGTAACAGACAATGACATTCACCGGCGCTTTTGCTGTCTTGGGCCGGTTGCTGTTCGAGACATGCGGCAGCAGCTTTTCCTTCCCCTCCGGCGTGGTGACGAACACGAAGCGGCCCGGGCTGACATTGGCCGAGGTCGGGCCCATCTTCGCCAGTTCATAAACCTGTTGCAGCTTTTCGGTCGGCACGGGGCGGTCGGAAAAGGCGTTGTAGGTCCGCGCTTCGCGGAACAACTGGTCCAGCGCGGCGGCGTCGAGATCGGGCTTCATGATTTTACTTCTTGCTGGTGCTGCCAAAAGGATTGTCGCCATAGACCGGGCGGCTTTGGCCGGCGTTGATGGCGCCGTCCTGCTTGCCGCACAGGCCAAGCGCCGTCAGCGCATAAATCTGCGCACTGGCGGCAAGGTCGGCCGGCGAGGGACGCCAGCGCTTCATCCCGGTGGTGATGGCGGGAATGCGCTGCATGTTGAACACATTATGGTCGCGCCACATGCTGGAATAGATCGGCGCGGCGACACCAGCCGGACGGCCCAGGGTCGCCTGCGTGGCCGCTTCCAATGCATCGACCAGCGGTGCGACCTGCTGCGGATCGGCGTCATAGCCGTGACGGGCCACAACATTCTCGACCTCGAAGCCGGGACCGATGGCGGCGAAGATGGTGCGCTCCAGGCTGTGCTGGATTTCCGCGATCTGGGTCGCGGGCGAAAGGCCGACTTCCAGATACACAGCGCAGATCTCCGTGCCCGCGCCGAACGCATACGGCACACCGCCGCGCACGGCCGCGATCTGGGACTTGGGCGTCGCGGTGCCGCCGGGCGCGACATACTTGCTGCGTACCTCATGCTCGCGCGACCATTGATGGATCACGTCGATCAGCCCGCCCATGCGATAGATCGGGCTGGGATGGTCGGACGCCTTTTCCGGCATGTTGAGCAGCGGCGTGAAGACCGACTGGCCGTAGAGCCGGATGCGGAATACCGCATAGCCGCAACCCACCGAGGTCCAGCCGAAATCGCAGCCCTCCGCCGCAATGGCATAATCGGGGGCGACACCGCCGTGATAGAACATGTAATTGGCACCGATATCCTTGCCGAGATAGGAGGTGCCGCGCATTTCCTCGATCGGCTCCGGCCCGATCTCGCCCGGGTTCGCGGCGAGATACATCTTGCCAGCCAAGTTGATGCCCGCCTTCTTCAGCGCCTTGGCGGCGATGAGGAAGCAACTCATCGGGCCGCGATCGTTGGCGATCGGATAGCCATAGAGCACCCCGTCTTCCAGCCAGCATTCCTGCCATTCGCGATTGTTGATGGTGGCGGGACGGTATTTATAGGCGTCGATGTCGGGATTGTAGGTGGGGCTTTCGGTGTCCAGATGGGCGCAGAACAGCAGATTCTGCCCCTCGCCCGCGCCGCCGCCATAGGTGCCGATCACGTTCGGCCGGTCTTCTGTCGCACCGACCTTGCGCGGGTTGAAGCCTTCCTTTTCCATCCATTCATAGACGAACTGGGCGGCCTTGCCTTCCTTGCCGGCGGGCGCGGGAATGTTGCCCAGCGCCAGCGCCAGTTCGGTGATCTCATTCACATCGATGGCAGCAGCAATGGCGGCCTTGTCGTCCTCGCTGATCGGCCCGATGGCCGGAACCTTGTTCAGCATCTTAAGTCCCCTTCTTCCACGCCTTGATGATGTCGTCGGTGCTGGCCAGGATGGCGCAATTCAGTTCCAGGTTTTTCAGCGACGAAGTGTGCAGGTCCGGTTCATAGGTCGCGCATGCATCCGTCGCGATGAACACGTGATAATCCAGATGAAACGCATCGCGCGCCGTACAATCCACGCAGCATTCGGTGGTCAGGCCGCACAGAACCAGCGTATCGACCCCCCTCGCTTTCAGCGCCGTGTCGAGCGGCGTGCCGTAGAACCCGCTATAGCGCAGCTTGGCGATCACGCTTTCGCCCGGCAGCGGCTTGGGACCGACAAATTCGGCGCCATAGGTGCCTTCGCGGCAGACACCACTGTCATTGTCGGCATTGCTGCCGCGACGGCGCATACGCTCCTTCCAGAAGCGGGAATCCATTTCCGGGCGCGTCTGCAGTCCCACAAACACCACCGGAACACCGGCGGCGCGCGCCGCATCGGCCAGTTTTTCGGACTGGGCGATTGCCGCCAGCGGCGCAGTCATGTCCAGGCCCAGCTTGCCCAGCATGCCGTCGGGCGCACCGAAATCCACCTGCATGTCGATCGGCACCAGAGCGGTGCGTTTGGGGTCGATCCATTCTGGAAGAAGCATGGTCATCAGGCGTAGGTCTTCCGCAGCTTGGGCAGGATGCCTTTGCCAACCGCACGCAGGCCCTGAATGTAATCGGCGAAAGTAAGCATCAACCCATCCAGGTCGCAATGCTCGATGAACTGGTGCATTTTCTCATGACAGGTTTCGGGCGTACCCGCCGCGACCTGATTCATGAAGGCGCCGATGCGGCGCGCCGCCATGGACGTGTCCTTGTCCTTCGGGATGCCCCAGCTCTCCATCATTCCCAGCACGGCACCCTCGTCTATGCCCTCCTGGTAGTGCTTGACGATCTTCTCGGCCTCAGCGTCGCTGTCGGCACACACCACATTCAGCATGCAATAGATTTTGATGGTCTTTTCCATCCGCTCCGCGACTTCGCGGGCGCGCTTGGCCGCGTCGCGGATTTCGTCCCAGCTGCGGCCGCCGATGAACACGGCGTCGGACTCCCGCACCGAGAACTCGAACCCGCGCGGCGACATGCCTGCGCAGATGATATCGGGCCGGGGCCGCGACATCGGCTTGGGATCGGATACGCAGTCCGAGATGTTGAAGAACTTGCCTTGGAAATCGACCCTGGGCTCGCTCCACAGTCTCTTGATGACGGTCAGCCATTCCTCGGCCAGCGCGTAGCGGCCGTCATGGCCGATGGCGTCGTCCCATTCGCCCATCTGCGCGAATTCACCGCGATAGGCGCCCGCCACGACATTGAGACCGGCACGACCGTTGGAAATATAATCGAGGGTGGTGATCATCTTCGCCACCACCACCGGGTTGTGCAGCAGCGTGTGCATCGTGGCCCAGATCTTCACGCGGTTGGTCGCCTGGGCGATGCCCGCCATCATGGTGACGGATTCCATCGATGTACCCCAATGGTTGGTCTCGCCGCCAAAGCCGCGCCACTTGCCCATGGACATCACAAAATCCAGCCCCTCCTCCTCCGCAATCAGGGCGGCATCGAGGTTCTGCTTGTACATGCCATCCAGCCTGGGGGTGTTCTTGGAGATGATCCACCCGCCATTGGCGACCGGCAGGAACACGCCGATATCCTTGTAACCTTTGCCCATCATCTCACTCCATCTTGCATTCTAATCAGCCGGGACCGCGGGCAACGCCGCGCCCTCCAATTCTTCTTCCGCGGGCGGGCGCATCAACAGCACCGCCACCAGGATCGCCGCTGCGCCAGCCGCCATCACCAGAAGCGCGATCGAAAAGCTTCCGGTCGCATCGCGCGACCAGCCCGCGGACACCGGTCCGATCGAGGCCAGGGTCGAGATCAGGTTCGAAATCGAAAACAGTTCCAGCTGCACCCTGGGACCGAAATAGTTCAACAGCAGGATCGAAACCGCATAGAAGGTCAATCCGTAACCTACGCCCACACCCGCTGCATAGACGACCATTGTAGGTATGTCGCGCGCATAAGCCAGCGCCAGCACACCCACGACCAGCGCGGTCAGCGACAAGGCCAGCAGCTTTTTTGGCTCGACAAAATCGCCCACGATCCCGCCGCCGATCCGCGCAAACGCATTAATGAGCGCTTCCAGGCTCAGCAGACTGCCAGCCACCGTAGCGGACACGCCATGCTGTCCCAAATGGGCCACCGAGATCGTGTTCACGGTTATGCCGCACAGAAGAAAGCCGGTATGGGCGATAGCGATGATGATGAATTGCGGCGTCCGCAATGCGGCGGACACGGTCCAGACGCGGGTTGAACGGAACACCGGTCCGGCCTTGGTGGGCGCTAGATTGCGCTCGCCATGCAGATTGGTCTTCACGTCGACCAGGAGCGCGCCAAGCACGCCAAGCACTGCCCCCCCCGCCGCCGCGACCAGCCAATAGGCGCGCCAGTCGCCGGTGACGTCATGGATCCACAAATAGAAAAGCGGGCCTGCAACCCCGCCCAATCCGCCAATCGTGAAATAGAGACCAAAGGCAAAGGAAGGTCGCTCGAATACCCGCGTCAGGAGGTAGGTGCCAGGCACCGCACCCAGCAGGGTAAAGCCGAAGCCGCACACACTGAGCGCGAAATAATAGAGCATCACACCATGAAGCCGCGCGAGGCACAGGAATGATGCCGCCATCAACGCCGCCCCGATGACGAAGGTGACGCGCACGCCGACACGGCGAATCAACCAGGCGGGCACATAGGAGGTGATGCCGCAGAACACGCCGAGCAGCGAAAAACCGAGTCCGGCCTCAGCCCAGCCCCAACCCAATTCGGCGATCATTGCCGGCAGCACCACACCCAGCGACGTGAACGTGGTGGCGGTGGTGAAGAAGAACACGGCGCTGACCGCCGCAAGCGTGATCCAGGCGCTGAGTGGCGCCACCGTCACGGCGCACCCGTCGAAGAGAGGAGGATGAAAAGGGCATCGCGCTTGTTCATGTCCCGTAACATTTCACGCCATCCGCCCGCCGCGCAAGTGCGCCGTGACAAAAGACCGCGAGAAATTCAGCGGGCGCGTTTCCACACGGCGGTTTCCAGCGTGCGCTTCACATTGTCGGGGAATTCACCAAGTACCACCAGCATGGCCTTTTGTGCAGCATCGACGTCGCGCGCTTCGATGGCGCGCGCCACGGCGCGATGTTGCGCCAGATCCTCGATGCGTTCCTTTTTGGGGCGCGCCGTCATGGCGACGACCCAGAAACGCGCCGCCTTGTGGTGCAGCGTCACGACCATCTTCGCCAGGGTGCGGTTGTGACTGGCTGTGGCGACCGCGATGTGGAAATCCCGGTCCATCGCCACCAACCTGCGGTAATCGTCGCGCGAAATGGCGGCTTCCGCGCCTTCGAAAGAGGCGCGGATGGCGGCGATATCGGCACGGGTGGCGTGCAGAGCAGCCAGCCCGGCGCAATGGGTTTCGATCAGGTAGCGCGCCTCAAAAGCCTGTTTCACTTCGAGAATATCGAGCGGCGCGACTGTCGTACCGACACGTGAGCGGCGCTGTACAAGGTCTTCCAGCGCCAGGCGCGCCAGCGCGTCACGGATGCCCGCCAGCCCGCAGCGGTAGCGGCGCGCAAGTATCTGTTCGTCTATGCGTTCGCCGGGAGACAATTCGCCGGTGATGATGTCGAGCAGAATTTGTTCATAGGCTTGGGATTTCAGTAGCCCCGGCGACCAGTCATCGAGCCGTTCGATGGGACGTGCGCTTTCCGTGGCCAGGGGCCTCGCCGGTTGCGCCTTGCTCTTCGCCCGAGAAATCATTCTGTCCTGTTCGCCGGCAGAACCGACGGCGTGTCAACAAACCCTCATCGCGCGCTTGTTGCCGGGCGTCAAGTGCCCAACTCGCGGGCACGCAACCGGATGGGACCCTCACGGGACTGATGAAAAAGAAACGCCTTTGCCTATTTTTCGAACTTTGTGTCCACGGTGACCGCAGCCCAGTTGCCGATCTCGGCAAGCAGTGAGCCCATCCGGCGGGTGGCGTAATGCATCGCGTCGGCACCGAGCAGCAGGTTGCGCGGCGGTGTGCCGCTGTTTACGGCAGCCAGTATATGCGCCGCCATTTTGGCCGGATCGCCGGATTCATGCCCCGCATGACCGGCCAGGATGCGCTCCGAGGAATGCGCCGTGTCGTGATAGTCGGCCAACTTCTTCTCAGCGCGGGCCAATGAGCGCGAGGCATAGTCTGTGCGCATCCCGCCCGGTTCTACATTCATGACCTTGATCCCCAGGGGGGCAACTTCGTCGCCCAGGGTCTCGCCAATGGCTTCAAGCGCGAATTTGCTGGCGCAATAGACCCCTGTCCCCTGCCAGGTGGCGAGACCGCTTACCGATGTGACATTGACGATGGTGCCCGCCTTGCGCGCGCGCATCGCGGGAAGTACCGCCTGGATCAGGGCCAGGGGTCCGAACACATTGACTTCAAACTGGTTGCGTGCTTCCGGCAGGCTCACTTCCTCTATGGCGCCCATCAGGCCGAAACCTGCGTTGTTGACCAGCACGTCGAGTGGGCCCAGCTTTTCCACTGCGGTCACGGTGGCCGAAATAGCCGCCGCATCGCGCACATCCATCACAAAACCATGGGCGCGGCCCGGCAAGCTGGTCTCGAACGCTTTCTTCGCCGCCTCGTTGCGCACCGTTCCAGCGACCGTGCCACCCGCCGCGATCACGGCAGCGGCCAGCGCCTTGCCCAGGCCGCTGCTGACGCCGGTGATAAGCCAGATTTTCCCCGCCATGGTCATGAAACACCCCTTCCAGCGAAATCAGAACTCCGGCCAGAGCAGCAAAAGTCCTGAGTCCTGTCTTGCGTCCGGGCACCTGTTCAGTTGCCCCGGCCCCATGACCCGGAATCCAAGAGCCTCACAAAGCGCCAACCTGCCCAAAGTCTGGACATCTTGAACTATTGCCCGGTCGATGAGCAACTAGTTGTGCGTGTACACGCAAGACCAACTGGGGGTACGCTGCATACCCTTTTCGCGGTGTTGAGAGGCTCGGCGTATGTGTAACGGCATTTTCAGTGACGCTTTCTTCGAGAGCCTGGATAGTTCGACCAGCGATGTACTGTCCGCTGAGAGCCTGCCGCCCCTCTGCTATACCGACGCTGAATTCTACCGCTTCGAAAAGGAGGCGGTATTCGCCAAGGAATGGCTATGCGTAGGGCGCGCGTCCTGGGTCAGCCAGCCCGGCGACTATTTCACGACCATCATCGCCGACGAGCCGATCATCGTGTCGCGCTCCATGGACGGGCAACTGAAAGCCATGTCTGCGGTTTGCCAGCACCGGGCCATGCTGGTGGCGGAAGGCTGCGGCAATACGCGGGGTTTTGTATGCCCCTATCACCACTGGACCTACGGGCTGGACGGGCATCTGGTGAATGCCCCCGCGATGAACAAGACTTGCGATTTCGACAAGACTAAATGGGGACTTCCGACTTTCAAGGTCGAGGTTTGGCTGGGTTTCATCTTTATCAATCTGGATGGCAATGCCAGCCCGCTCGCGCCGCGCCTGTCGCAACTGACAGAGGTTCTGGCGCCGTATGACATGGGCAACCTCACCGGACCGCGCCCCGAGGCGGCGGGCAAATATGCCTGGAACTGGAAGGTGATGTTCGAGAACAACAATGACGGCTATCACGCCAACCGGCTGCATCGCGGCCATCGGCATGATTTCATTCCCAGCCGTCTCGCCAGCTTCCCGGAGTTGGATGAGAACACGGCGGGCTATTATCGTTTCAATGGCACCACCCATCCAGACGCCAGCTTCAATGTCACCCAGAAGGCGATCCTGCCGATCTTTCCCGGACTGAACGAGGAACAGCGCAACCGGTTGGTGTTCGGCAACATCCCACCAACCCTTTCGCTGGTCATCACCTGCGACATGATCATCTATCTGATAGTGCGTGCCACCGGCCCGGAAACGCAGGAGATGGACACCGGCCTACTATTCGCGCCGGGCGCGATGGAAGACCCCGCCTTCGACGACAAGATGGCGATGATCATGCATTCCGCCGGCCAGATCATTGCGCAGGATTTGCACGTCGACGAGCTTGTGCAGGTGGGGCTACGTTCGCGTTATGCGGTGCGCGGCCGTTATTCCTGGCAGGAAGGCGCGCAGCGCGAATTCAACCGCTGGCTGGTGAAGCGCTACAAGCAGCGCTGGGCGGAAAGCCGGACACCGGCGCCGAAGGGGGCATGATGGCGACAGTGATCCCTTATGCCCGCAAGTCCCGCCGGCGGATGCCGGTGGTGTTCTTCGGTCAGGGCAGCCCGGTGCTGGCGCTGGAGGACAATGCCACCACCGAGAGTTGGGCGGATATCGCCCAGCACATGCCGCGCCCCAAGGCGATCCTGTGCATCTCCGACCATTGGCTTACGCGCGGTACCGCCGTTACCGCGATGGCTCGGCCCCGCACTATTCATGACCGCGGCGGCTTTCCCCAGCCGCTCTACGACCTGTGCTATCCCGCGCCCGGCGATCCTGCGCTGGCGCGCAGGGTGCGCAGCCTGTTGTCGCCGGACGATGTGCGGCTGGACGAGAATTGGGGCTTCGACCATGGAAGCTGGCCAGTGCTGATGAAGGCCTTTCCGGCTGCCGACATTCCGGTGGTGCAACTCAGCCTGGATATCGCAAAAAGCCCCGCCGAACATTACCGCATGGGCCAGTTGCTGCGCCCCCTGCGGGACGAAGGTGTGCTGATCGTGGGAACCGGCAATGTGGTGCACAACCGATCGCTGCTGGACTGGAACTGTGCGGCGCGACCATATGAATGGGCGGTGCGTTTCAATGAGTATGTGCGCCAGAGTATCGCGCGCAACGATCAGGAGAAGCTGATCAATTATGCCGCGATCGGTCTGGATGCCGAGCTGGCCGTACCCAGCCCCGAACATTACTGGCCGCTGCTTTATGCCATGGGTGCGCGGAGCGAGGACGACCGCGCATCCTTCGGGCCCAACCATATCGAATATCGTTCCCTCAGCATGATGACGGTGGTGCTTGAAACACGGGCCTATGCCGCCTGAGGCCACACAAGCCAAGGTGATGAATACCTGGCAGTTCACCACCGCCAGCCTCCCCGAAGCACGCCGCCGCGACGCCTGGCGCGATGCGATGCAGAAGCTGCATCTGCCCATCGGCAAGACCTTCGGCACCGGAAATTTCTACGGCTCCGTCTCCTGCCTCGTGTCGCCGATGGGCATCGAGTTCGCGCGCATCAATTCCGAATCGCAGACTATTTCCGGCCGCGCCCCCAACCAGGCAGCGGCGATCTGGCTGGGCGTGCTGCTGGCTGGCAAGGCAACACTGACGGAAAGCGACGGCCATCAGAGTCCGATGAGCGTGGGAGACGTGATCTATGGCCCCACCGATGTCGAGGCGACGCTGAATTTCGAGACCGATTTCCAGTTGCTGATCATCAAGGCGCCGCGTGTCGCGCTGGGGCCGCGCCTGATTGCGCCCCTGACGCCCCGGGTCGGCTATCTGCCCGCAGATGTGGGCGTGAATCATGTGTTTTCCGGCATGTTGCGTGCCACCGCCGACGTGCTGGAAAGCCTGACCAGCATCCAGTTACGGCCGGTCGAATTGGCGTTGACGGAGTTTCTCATCACCTGTCTCGCCGCCGAGGACAAACCCATCGCGCGCGGTGGCGCGGCGGGCGCGCGGGCGGCGCATCTGCATCGCATCTGTCAGACCATCGAGACCATGCTAGGTGATCCCAAGCTGACCCTGGCCAATGTGGCGGCCGAACATGGCGTGTCGCCGCGCTATCTGCAAAAATTGTTCGCCTCGGCGGGGCAGGCATTCTCGCATTATGTCCGCACGCGCCGGCTGGAGCGCTGCCGTGCCGACCTGATCAGCCCGCTGCACGCGCAGCTCTCCATTTCGGAGATATGTTTCCGCTGGGGTTTCAATGGGTCGGCCCATTTCAGCCATGCCTTCCGCGACCAGTATGGCGTATCGCCGCGCGAATATCGCAGAAGCGCCAACACCTGAAGGAAATCGTCATGACTTTGTCCCCACGCTTCGGCGCGCTTGCTCTTTTTTTGGCGCTGGTCCCCGGGCAGGCATTTGCATGGGGCGCTGTCGGGCACCGCCTGGTCGGCGTGATCGGCGCGGAGGAGTTTTCCAAAGAGCTGCCCGCCTTCCTGCGCGCCAAGGACGTCGCGGCGGATATCGGTGAATGGGCGCGCGAGCCCGACCGTTCCAAGGGCGCGGGCGCGGTGCATGACAAGGGCCGCGATCCCGGCCACAACATCCTGGTCGATGACAACGGAAATGTGATGGGCGGTCCGCCGCTGGCGGCGCTGCCGCCGACCCGCGCCGACTATGAGACCGCGCTGCGTGCGGCCGGGAGCGAGACCTACAAGGCGGGCTACCTGCCCTACTCCATCATTGATGGCTGGCAGCAGCTGGTGAAAGACTTCACCTATTGGCGCATCCTGAAAGCGGGGTTGGCGCACGCCAAGACAGCCGAGCAGAGGCGCTATTACCGCGAGGACCTGAAGCGTCGTGAGGCGCAGACCATCATGGATTTGGGAATCTGGGCCCACTTCGTCGGCGACGGCAGCCAGCCGTTGCACATGACCATTCATATCGACGGCTGGGGCAACTATCCCAACCCCAACAGCTACGCGATGGAAAAGATCCACACGCCCTTCGAAGGCGATTTCGTTCACAAATTCGTGGACTACAAGCAGGTGCTGGACCGCCTGCCCGCGGCTGCGCCGGATTGTGGATGCGGCATCGAGAAATGGACTGGCGACTATCTCGTGGCGACCTCGAAGCTGCATGAGACGGTCTACCAGATGTGGAAGGCTGGCGACTTCTCCGACGATAATCCGAAAGGCGAGGATTTCACCGCAAAACAGATCGCTATCGGCGCGGCGCAGTTGCGCGACATGACGCTGGCTGCCTGGCGGGCGAGCGACAAGGGCGCCATCGGCAATCCCGCCACCATGCTGGTGACGGTGAAGGACGCGGAGACGGGGGCGAAGGACCCTTACGAAGCGCTTTTCGGAATGGACTAACGGCGCAAGGGTCAGCAATCAAACATGCCATGGCCCAGCCTGACCGGGCGATAGGCATTAACATTGACCGCCAGCTTCACTCAGCCGGGATTGACAGCGACGCCTCGCTCATTCTGGCGCGGCTTTCGCGCGCGTCGGGTTGGCGATGGGCCGCAAGGTCGGCCACGCGCTTCGCATTGGCTTCCTTGCGCCACGAACGCGGTGACATGCCATATTGTTCGCGGAATACGCGGCTGAAATGCGCCGCCTCGTTGAAGCCCCAGCGGAAGCAGATTTCCGATACGTTGAAATTGGCGTAGATCGGGTTGGACAGATCACACCGGCAACGCTCCAGCCTGCGGCGTTTAACATAGCGCCCGAAGCCTTCGCCCGAACTGGCGAACAACTTGTAAAGATAGCGCAGCGAGATTTTCAGTTCTGCCGATACTTTCTTCATCGACAGATCCGGATCGCTGAGCCGCGCATCGATGATCTGGTAGGCCTTCTGCAGCAGCGCCGCCTGTACCCCCACCAGACCGCCGGTCGAAGCCGCGTTGGTGTTGAGCATGAGGTTGATCACCACGAACTCGCGCAGCAGGGATTCGATGGCACGCTCATGATCGTCGGGCAAGTCTTCGAGGGTTTCGGCGATTGCCTTGAGAATTGCACCGAGGATGCGACCGACGCCCCCTTGTGTGCTCAGCCGCATCGCCTGGGGGGCATGGGTCAGCCGCGTGTTCAGCGCGGCGACGGGGAAGCGCGCGAACAGCATCTTGAAATCGTCTGTCAGTTGCAGGGTCGCCGTGCCCCGCGCCGGGCCATGGGCGATGTCGCCAGGCCCTAGCGCCACGCGCTTCTGGCCATCGACTAACAGGGCACGGCCTTCCAAAATTTGCGCCATCCAGACGCCATCCGCCTCACCCGAAAGCTGGAACGTCATCTGCTGCGGCGTGCCGCACACCACAGCGAGCCTGATGCCCAGCGGCGTCTCGCAGGACATCACGCGGCCGGAAAATTCTTTCCATTGTTCGGAAGTGACCGTGGGGCGCATCAGGCGGGTGAGCGCCTCGGACCATTTGGGCTCGATGCCCCATTTGGGAGAAAAATCGGACGAGAATTTGGAGAGTTTCATGCTCAGTCCCCTTTATTCAGTTCGTCTACCTGTGCTGCGTTATTCCGCAGCCGCCCTTTTCCTGCTCTCCCACTCCACGCGATACCGCTTCACCAGCCAGGCGTTGAGTTCGCGCTGTGCCTGTTCCTGCCACGAATAGCGGCCACGCGCGGCATAGCGCGAGCGCAGCCCAATCGGAATCAGAGAATCCACATGCAGATCCTGGGCAGCGATTTCCGCCGAGGTTTGTACATTCATCGCCAGCCGTTCCTGGAACAGGGGTTGGCTCGACGCGCCCGGCGCAACCAGCCAGCCGCGCGACATCGCCACCGTGTCGTGGCTGTTGGCGTGAAGAATGAGATAGCTCACCATGTCGCTGCGGATCACCAGCGACAGGCTGGGCGGGACATTGGCGAACAGAAGGCGGCCACGATCCTCTTCCGTCAGATTCGGGAAGACCGGCAGCAACGCCTTGAGCGTCGGATTGAAGCTCATGTCCGGATGCAGGGTCTTGTTGAAGCGGTAATAACCCGCCGTGTCTTCCGGCAAATCCTGCGGGAATTCCGAAAGGTCGCTGGGCGCGGCGTCATGCACCGGACCGGCATGCAACCGGTTCGCGTGATAGCCGTCATTATTGTTCTCCAGCATCACCTTCCAGTTCCAGGAAAATACCTGGGCGTCCTGGGGCGGCGAACCGTCAGCGGTCTCGAGATCGTAATTCTTCAGGACTTCCGCGACGCGCGACAGGCGCGGCGCCAACGGGGCAGCACTAAGGTCGAAATTGATGAAGATGAAGCCCAGCCACACTTCAACCTTGAACTGCGGCAGGCGGATTTTCGTCTTGTCGAAGCCGCAGGCGCGCTCCATCGCGGGCGCACCGATCAACTGACCGTCCAGGCCATAGGCCCAATGGTGATAGGGACAGAGGAAGGAACGGGTGTTGCCCTTGCCTTCAGCCACCAGCATCGCACGGTGCTGGCACACCGTGGACATGGCGCGGATGACGCCGTCGCGGCCCTTTACTACCACCACCGGCTCGCCCATATGCATGGTGGTGAAATAATCGCCCGGATTGGCGACATAGGAGGCGCGGCCCACGCACAACCATTCGCGGGCGAAGATCGCGTCCTTCTCGAATTCGTAGAAGCCCTGGTCGGTATAGCAGACCGGTGGGAGCATCTGGGCGTCGTTGACGCCCCTGATGGAGCTGTCCAGCGTGGCAAAAAAATGATCGTTCAGATGAAAGGCCATTGCTGCAACTATTCCCCAATCGCAAGGTAATAGTATCCACTATGGATATATCCGCAAGGAGAATTGTTACGCCGCAACGACCTGAAACTCGTTTTTCTACCTGTGGATATTGCCGTAGAAGGTAAATGCTTAATCAGCACGGGATGCTGGCATCGGAGTCCGGTATCCTGTATATAGCTGTAACAGATATAAAAGAGGAATCCGGGGCCAAGCGGTTTTCCACCGTCCCACGGAGGAATAACGTTATGCCCACCCCTGCCCCGCGCCCGGAAATGGAAGAAGAACCGGCCCTTGTCCTGACCGAACCGGGATACATCATCCTGGTCGCGCTTCTTGCGCGGCCCGCGCATGGCTATCGCATCATGCAAATGATCAATGACGTGTTCCGTACCGGCCTGAAACTGGGGCCCGGCACACTGTATCGCACCCTGCAGCGCCTGACCGCCGCGGGACTGATCGACGAGGTGGAATCGGTGGACGACAGCGAGGACGAGCGCCGCCGCGCGTATTGTCTGACCGCCAGGGGCCGCGATGCGGTCCAGGCGGAAGTGCGCCGCCTGGACATGCTGGTGAAGCTGGCCAAGGCTCAGGGCGCAATGTCGCGCGGCGGTTGATATGTCGGAATTCGATCCAGCCTCCATGGAATTCGGCGGCATCGTCGTCCAATTGACGGTGCCAAGCGTCGACGCGGCGGCAAAATTCTATGCTGCGGCCTTTGGGGCCAGCGAACTTTACCGCAACTGCGATACGCTGAGCGGACGCATTGTCCATTGCGAATTGTCGATCGGCGCGGCGCGCGTGACCTTGAACGAGGAGTTCGTGGAATATGGACTGCCCACGCCCGAGACCCTGGGTGGATCGCCGGTCAGCCTGAACCTTCATCTGCCAGACGTGGACGCCGCCTATGACCGCGCCATTGCTGCGGGCGCGGAAGTCATCATGCGGCCGGTCAATCGATTCTGGGGCGCGCGATCGGGCGCGTTGCTTGACCCGTTCGGCCATCGCTGGGTTCTGACCACCATGCGCCACGATCCTTCACCGCAGGAAATCGTGGAATCATCGCGTGGCGCCAGTACCTATATGCGTCTAAGCGCAGCGCGGCCGCCGAAAGACGGATCTGAATAAAGTTCGGGCACGCGTCCGTGCAGCTTGCAAGTTAATTGGACAGAAATGCCGGGTGCGCCGCAGCACAAGCGGAACCATGCGCCAGCCCCTTGTGCCTACCAACTGTTCGTGCGCGAATGAACAAGATGGCGGGACACCCAGCCGCTAGCGTTTTTGCAGGCACGGGGACATGGCGGGCAAACGCTTCAGAGCAATGAAAAAAAGATATCAGTACTCTCTTCCGGCGTCGGCCTGAATGTCCGCTCCACGCCCCGGACTTGCCATGGTTACCGCACCCGGCAAAGCGATGACGCAAACCAAGCGGCCAGGATCGGCGGCACATGTCGCGCTCGCACTGCTGATGGCATTGCTGCGGCGGCTGGTGATTTCCGTGCCGATGCTGCTGGTCGTATCGATCCTGATCTTCGTGGTGCTACGCCTTCTGCCTGCCGATCCGGTGGGCATGCTGATCCCGCCAAATGCTACGCCCGCCGATGTGGAGGCGCTGCGCCACCGGTTGGGGTTGGATGGTTCCATCGCCCATCAATACCAGGTCTGGCTTTTGAATCTGCTCAAGGGCGATTTCGGAACGTCGATTCAAGCCGGGCTTCCGGTGTCGCAACTGATCCTGAAAGCGATACCAACGACTATACAGCTTGTGATCCTCGGCCTGATTTTCGGCATCAGCCTGGGCTTCGCGGGCGGGTTGGCGAGTTTTCATCTTCGCGGGACCCCCGCGGAAGGCGCAGCGGAAGTCACCAATTCGCTTATCATCTCCATCCCGGACTTCCTGTGGGCGATCATGCTGATCCTGGTATTCGGCATCGGGCTGAAGCTTCTGCCCTTTGTCGGTCCTATTGACGCGCATTATGTGGTGCCCTCGGTCACCGGCTTCCTGCTGATCGACACACTTCTGGCGGGCGAGGTCGGCGGCTTCTTCAGTGTGTTGTCGCATTTCCTGCTGCCAGCGCTGGGGCTGGGGTTGACCAAGGCGGCGCTTATCATGCGGGTGCTGCGCTCCAGCCTTCTGGAAGCCTATAGCGAGGAATATGTCGTGGCGGCGCGCCTGCGTGGCGTGTCCGAGGGGCGCATCCTTATCCATCACGCGCTGAAGAACGCCGTATTGCCCACCGTCACCTTGATCGGCGTGATGATTGCAACCGTGTTCGGCGGCACGCTTCTGGTCGAAACCATCTACAGCCTGCCGGGCATCGGCGCGCTGATGGTGGGCGCGGTACGCGCCCATGACCTGCCGGTGATCCAGTCGCTGGCGCTGG
>JAFIHO010000206.1 GCA_017849395.1 Hyphomicrobiales bacterium | reverse complement strand
TACTTCCTTTGTTGTGTTGCAACCTGCGGGATTTCGAAACTTTTATAGTTTCGCATCCACCTGATCTGCGGTTGAGCCGGACCGAGATGCTATCGCCAGAGACGGTATCGACCACATGATTGGCTGTAGCGAGATATTTGAAGTGAAAATCACCTACGCGGATAACACCGAGAAAACCCGTCCCCAACGGCGTGAAATGTCCATTGGCTTCAACTCCTAGGAACACAACACACTTTCGAATGACGTCATCTATCTGCATGTCAGCTTCCAACCTCTCATAGACGTAGGCTGGAGCACCAATCAGCGATGCACAACTGGGGGGGGGCAGGTTGCGATGACGGCTTAAGTGCAGTTTCCATTGGAGTCCTCAGAGCAACTTTGTTGCGACACACGCTTACTTGGCGTGACGGCATAGATACGTTGCATTCTTGTGGACAAGGGCTGGCGGTGGCCACACAAGCCTTGTGCGGGCCTTGCCGGGCGCTACGATATGTTGTGCCCGGGCGGCTGCTGACGCTGTTGCAGTGGCCCCCCGGCGGCGAGGAGCAAGCCATGTCCCAGTTGAACTGGTCGGATGATCGCGTCGAACAACTGAAAAACCTTTGGACCGAGGGCCTTTCGGCCAGTCAGATCGCCCGCGCGCTGGGCGGTGTCACGCGTAACGCCGTTATCGGCAAGGTGCATCGGCTGGGCCTGGCGGGACGCGCCAGCCCCTCGCGCAGCGAGCGCCCGCGTCTGCCCATGGCGCCCAAGGCCACGGCCCTGCGGACCCATGTTCCGCCCGCGCCCATCGTGGAAGAAGACCCGCTGACGCTGGACGATGGCAGCCATGCCACCGTGCTGACCATCAGCGACCGCATGTGCCGCTGGCCCATCGGCGATCCTTCCGCGACGGAATTTCACTTCTGCGGCCGTTCGCCCAAATCCGGCTCGCCCTATTGCGAGGCGCATGCGCGCAAGGCCTATCAGCCGCAGCAGCAGCGCCGCGACAAGGACAAGGGCCGGCTGGCGAGCTGACGCCCGCCGCGCCTGCCCGCTTCGGCGCGCTCTGGCGACGACGCCCATGGCGGGGATAGTATGTTCCCGCTATCGGCGTCGAGGATGGGGCCATGACCACTGTCTATGATTTCACCGCCACGCGGCTGGACGGACGCGAGCAGTCGCTGGGCGATTATCGCGGGCGGGTGCTGTTGATCGTCAACACCGCCAGCGCCTGTGGATTCACGCCGCAATATGCCGGTTTGCAGGCGCTGCATGAGAAGCTGGAGGCTGAGGGCCTGACGGTTCTGGGCTTTCCCTGCAACCAGTTCGGCGCGCAGGAGCCCGGCAGCGAGACGGAGATCGGCGCCTTCTGCAGCACGAATTACGGCGTGACCTTTCCCATGTTCGCCAAGATCGAGGTTAATGGCGAAGGCGCGCACCCGCTGTTCAAATTCCTGAAAAGCGAAAAGGCTGGGATTTTGGGCAGCGAGGCGATCAAGTGGAATTTCACCAAATTCCTGGTCGATCGCAACGGCCAGGTGGTGGGCCGCCACGCGCCCCAGGCCAAGCCGGAAGATCTGGAAAAGCCGGTGCGGGAATTGCTCTACGCCTCGTGACGCGGGATCAGGCGTCCACCCCGTTCAGAACATAATCATACATGTCGAAGCTGCGGATATCGCCGCGCTGCGCCCGGGCGCGATAGGCCGCGTTCAGCGGCGCGGAAATCAGGAACGGAACATATTGCTCCGTTAGCCCGCCATGCGACCGCAGGCGGTGGCCTTTTAGCGCGGAAAGATCGTGCAGCGCCGCCGCCGAGCCGATCACCGTGCCGCGTGATGAGATCACCGCGAAGTCACCTTCATATTCGGCGGGGGTCTCGAACCGTTTGGCGGTCTGCGCGCCGGTCAGGACCAGTTCGATGCCGGGGAGCGTGCGGGTTTTTTCCATCATCGCGCCGAGCCGGGATTTGTCGCCCTTGATGTAGACCCGCACGAAGGAACCGAGCGCGCCGTGATGACGCACGAACGGATCGGCGATGGGGCAGATCACGCGCACCGCGCCGGGACCGAACTGGGCGTTCAGCACATCCTCCAGCCACACGACATTGGGCGAGCCGTCGGCCTTGGCCTTGTCATTCATGCCGTGATCGCCGGTGACGCCGACCACCGCGCCAAGCTGCACCAGCCGCCCGATGCGCCGGTCGATCTGCGACATGAAAAGCTCGGCCTCAGGCTCGTCCGGTGCGTGGGTGTGCTGGACGACATCCGACAGCGAGAGATAGAGAAGATCAGCGGCGCGGGTTTGGACCAGCTTTGCGCCCGCATCGAGCACGAAATAGGACAGGTCGGGATCATACTGGTCGGGCGTCTTGCGGCCGACAAAAGCCTCCACGTTGTCGATCCCGGCATTCGCCCTGGTCGCTTCCTTCGCCTTCTGGGAGGAAAAGACGATGCCGTTCTTCAGCCGGTAGCCCATGATCTCGCGCAGCTTGTCCTTGGCGGTCACGCCCGCGACGCGCACGCCCGCCTGTGACATGGCCCCGAGGATCGTGTCGCAGCGGAGCATACGCGCATCGGTCATCATCACTTCCCGGCCGGTGCGCGTGTCGAGATAGTAATTTCCCGAGATGCCATTCACTGCCGGAATTGTGCCGGTGAGGATCGCGGTGTTGTTGGGATTGGTGAAGCTGGGCATCACGCCGCGCGCGGTGGCGGCAAAACCCTGGGCGGAGAATTTTGCGAGATTGGGCAGGAGGCCCGCTTTCAGCCCATGCTCCAGATAGGCCGGGTCGAAACCATCCACGCAGATGACGATGGTCGGCCTGCGCGGCTTGCGGTAGGTGCGGCCATTTACCGAGACCGTGTCCTGCGGCGCGGCGATGGCCGGGTGCGTGAGGACCGCGCCCATGCCGCCAAGGAGCGCGCGCCGTGTCAGCAGCGAAAGACGGTTGTAACGCGAGATCATGACGCGGCTCCGGCAGGATGGGGCCGGAGTAAAGCTGCCGGGCCGTCAGGCTGCAAGGCGCGCGCGAGAAGCGGCTTCAGCCCGCGCTTGCCTGCATGGCGTTCTCGTCGAGCGAATAGCCCGCAGAACGCACGGTGCGAATCGGGTCCGCCACGCCTTCGATGTTGAGGGCCTTGCGCAGCCGGCCGACATGCACGTCCACGGTGCGCGCCTCGACATAAACGTCGCTGCCCCACACCGCGTCCAGCAATTGTTCTCTGGAGAACACGCGGCCCGGATGCTGGATCAGATGGTCGAGCAGGCGGTATTCGGTGGGGCCCAGATGCACTTCCACGCCATTGCGGCGGACGCGGTGGGCGCCGCGGTCCATCTCGATGTCGCCGACGCTCACCACATCCTCGGCCAGGCTGGGGCGGATGCGGCGCAGCACGGCGCGCAGGCGAGCCAGCAATTCGGTCATGGAAAAGGGCTTGGTCAGGTAGTCGTCCGCGCCGGTGTCCAGGCCCCGGATGCGGTCCGATTCCTCGCCCCGCGCCGTCAGCATCACGATGGGGACGTTGCGGGTTTCCTGCCGGGTACGCAGGCGGCGGCAGACCTCGATGCCGGAAAGCTGCGGCAGCATCCAGTCCAGAATGATGAGGTCGGGCTTTTCCTCGGCGGCGACCAGAAGTGCCTCCTCGCCGTCGCGCGCTTCCAGCACGCGATAGCCTTCACGCTCCAGATTGTAGCGCAGGAGGGTGACAAGGGCGCTTTCGTCTTCAGCGACAAGGATCGTCGGTTTGCTCATGGGCGGCTGTTCTCATAGGGCACGGAAGTTTCGCTGGTCGTATCGGCCTTGGGCCGGTTGGCGGTGAGATGCCCGGCGCTCACCATGTAGTAGATCACTTCGGCAATGTTGGTGGCGTGGTCGCCGCTGCGCTCGATATTCTTGGCCACGAACAGAAGATGGGTGCACAGGCCGATGGTGCGCGGATCTTCCATCATGTAGGTGAGGAGTTCGCGGAACAGGCTGTTATAGATCTCGTCGATCTCGCCATCGCGGTTCCACACCGCTTCGGCGGACTCGGCGTTGCGGCCGGAATAGGCGTCCAACACCTGCTTGAGCTGGCTGAGGGCTACCTTGCCCATGCGCGCCAGGGACTGGGTGAGGCGGATGGGCGGCTCGCGGTTCAGCACCAGCGCGCGCTTGCCGATATTCTTGGCCAGGTCGCCGATACGTTCCAGTTCGGCGGCGATCTTGATCGCGGCCAGCGTGTCGCGCAGGTCCACCGCCATGGGCTGGCGAAGCGCCAGCAGTTTCAGCGCGCGGTCCTCAATCTCCTGTTGCAGTTCGTCGGTGCGGATGTCGCCCGCCACCGCCCGCTCCGCCGCGCCGGAATCGCGGCGCGCGATGGCTTCAATGGCCGACGCCAACTGGTTCTCCGCCAGCCCGCCCATCTGGGCGACCATGGTGGAGAGCCCCTCCAACTGCTCGGAGAAGGATTTGACGATATGGTCCGTCATCGGCGGCCTTTCGGCGGGCGTTGTGCCGGCCCGTAGCTAGGTGGTTCGCAGCACGTCTATGCGACGGTTCTATAACATTTCCGTGACAGCGACGGGGCTGCCGGGCCGGGGCGGCGCTGCGGGGGCGCCCGCGGGCAAAAACACAGTAAAAACACTGCCTTCGCCCAGCTTGCTTTCGATGGTCAGCCGGCCCTGATGGCGGCTGACAATGTGCTTGACGATGGCCAGCCCCAGGCCGGTTCCCCCTTTTTCCCGGCTGCGCTTCACATCCACGCGGTAGAATCGCTCGGTCAGCCGGGCGATGGCGGTCTGGGGGATGCCTTCGCCATCGTCGCGAACCGCCACGAAAACCTCGCCGGATTCATTATGGCCGATGGTGACAAGCACATGGCCGCCGGGGCGGCCATACTTGATCGCGTTGTGAATGAGATTCTGGAACAATTGCACCAGTTCGTCGCGCGCACCCACCACCGGCGCGAGCGGTTCGGCGGCGCAGGCGACCTTCACCGAGATGTCATCGCTGGCCGCCAGCGGTTCCAGCGCCTGGGCCGCCTGACGCACAATGCCTTCAAGCTGAACCTTGGTATCGGGCCGGACATGTTCGTTAAGCTCGATCCGGGTGAGCGACAGGAGGTCGTCGATCAAGCGCCGCATGCGGGCTGCTTCCACGCTCATGATTTCCAGGAAACGCTCCTGCGCCTTCGGGTCGTCGCGGGCATGGCCGCGCAACGTGTCGATGAAGCCCGACACGGCCGCCAGCGGCGTGCGCAGCTCATGGCTGGCATTGGCGACGAAATCGGCGCGCATCTGCTCGCTGCGCCGGATGGTGGTCACGTCATGCAGCAGCAGCGCGACGGCGGGCGGGTCGGCGGCGACGCGCGCGGTGTAAGCCTGGTAGAAACGCTCGATCGGCACCGGGAGGGAAAATTCGATCTGACCTTCCACCCCGCTGGCGGCGGTCTGGCGGATCGCCTCGATCACCTCCGGATTGCGCAGCACCGCGCTGACATGCTTGCGCTCGACATCGCCGGGCACGACCTGGCGCATGGGGTCGTTGACGAACAGAACCCGCTGGTTGGCGTCCAGCAACATGACCGGCGCGGGCAGATGTTCGATCACCGCCCGGGCCAGAGGCGGCAGGATGGCGCGGAGCGGATCATCCGCGTCGGCGCGCGTGCTTTTGAGATGGATCGGCACCGGCGCGAACACATAGCCCGCCAGCAGCGCCAGTATGAGCACGGCCCCGAACACCAGACCCGCCGCCCAGGGGTTCAGCGCATAGGCGAACGCCCCCATCGCAATCCCCCACAACAGAGGACTGAATTGCGGCTTCAGGCGGTCCCACCAGTAAAGCATGCGTCTCCGCGTCCGTTACGCTCCGCCATCATAGCGCCGAAATGCACGACATTTTGAAGACATTTCCTTCAATCCATCGGCCGGGTCCGGCCGCGCTTGAGGGCCGCGTGGCGTTTCTTGCTGTCCAGGCGGCGCTGCTTGGTGGCCTTTGATACCCGCGTGGGACGGCGGATCTTCCTGGGCGTCGCGGCCCGGCGGATCATGTCGGCCAGCCGAGCGCGGGCATCGGCGCGATTGCGCTCCTGCTCGCGGAATCGCTGGGCGGTGATGACCAGCACGCCGTTCCGGGTCAGGCGCGCGGTCGCCAGCAGGGTGGCGCGCACCGGCTCCGGCAGGCTGGGGCTGCCGCGCACATCGAAGCGCAGCTGCACCGCACTGGCAACCTTGTTGACATTCTGGCCGCCCGGACCGGAGGCGCGGATGAAAACCTCCACGAGTTCGCTTTCCGGGATGTCGATGCCGCCGACCGTCAGACCGCTCATGGGAAATACAGCGGCTTCAGCGCGCTCTTGACCAGCTTGCCGGTGGTGTTGCGCGGCAGCGGCTTATGCGTGACCGCGATCCGCTCCGGCACCTTGAAGGCGGCGAGGCGGGCGGCGGCGAAGGCGCGCAGTTCGTTTTCATCGACCGGTCCGCGCGCCTGCACCACGGCGGCGGGCACCTCTCCCAGCAGGGGATGGCTGAGGCCGATCACCGCCGCGTCGGCGATGGCGGGATGCTCGCACAGCACGCCTTCCACCTCGATGCAGTAGATATTCTCGCCGCCCCGGATCAGCATGTCGCGGGCGCGGTCCACGATATAGCAGAAGCCTTCCTCGTCCATCGTCGCGAGATCGCCGGTGCGCAGCCAGCCGTCGCGGGAGACGGCGGCCGTCTCATCCGGGCGGTTCCAGTAGCCGCGCACCAGATTGGGACCGAAGGTCCATAACTCGCCCACCTGCCCGCGCGGCAATTCCTGTGTGCCGGTGCTGTCCATGATGCGGATGCGGCCGACCGGCAGGGCGGGACCGCAACTGGACGGGCGGTAGTCATACTCCTCGCCGAAATGGGTGGTGCAGGTGGCGGAGGTCTCCGTCATGCCCCAGCCCTGGCCCGGCGCGGCGGTAGGGATGCCCGCACGGATGCGCGCGGCGAGGGACGCGGGCGATGGCGCGCCGCCATAATGCAGCATCCGCAGGGAGGACAGGTCGTAATCGGCCAGGCGCGGATGCTCCAGCAGCGCCAGCGCGATGGCAGGAACGCCGCCCGCGACAGTGATGCGTTCCTTCTCGATCAGGGCGAGCGCGGCTTCCGGCTCGAATTTGCGCATCAGGATGAGTTTGCTGCCCGCCACCATATTAGGCACCAGCGCCGCGATGCTGCCCGTGACGTGGAAGAACGGCACCGCGACCAGGGCGATGCGCTGGGGCACGGCGCGCAAATCCGGCGGGGTTTGTCCGCGCCGCAAGGCATTGCGGGCGATGGAGAAAGGCGCGGCGAAGATGTTGGTCGTCAGGGCGCGATGGGTGCCGACCGCGCCCTTGGGCAGGCCCGTCGTGCCCGATGTGTAGAAGATGGTGGCGTCGTCTTCGGGATCGAGCGTCACGTCCGGCATCGCAATGTCCGGCAGCAAGGACCATTGGCCGGGAGGCCCCAGAATATCTTCCAGCGCGACGACACCATCAGGCCGGGACGCGGCGCGGGCGACGAAGAGTTTTTCAACGCAGGACGGCAGATTGTCCCGCAACCGTTCCATCCGCTCCGGATCGGTGAAAACGAAACGGCTGCCGGAATCCTTTACGCCATGGCCGAGTTCCGCGCCCGTCCACCAGGCATTGAGTGGAACGACAATCGCACCTGCCAGCGCCGCGCCAAAGAAGACGACCGGCCATTCCGGCAGGTTGCGCATCACCAGCGCCACCCGGTCGCCCTTGTTCAGTCCGTGCTGCCGCAGCGCCGCCGCCACCGCCAGCGCGGCGCGGGCGAAGGCGTCATAGGTGATGCGCTCCTCGTCATGAACAAGGAACTCCCGTTCGCCATGGCGGCGGGCCAGGGCGAACACGGCACGGGCGGTGGCGGGGACATTCTTCCACACGGTCAGGGGAATGCCGCGCACCACGGTTTCAACCGTCTCGAACATCTGGCCGGGTGCGGTGAGACGGGCCTCCGCCTCGCGCAGGCTCATCGCAGGCCAGATATGCGTCGTGTCATTCATGTCGTACAGTCGTTCCCGATACACTATAACCCGGCCCGCAAGCAGGAATGCACCATGACCGCCGGATTTTCCATCGCCAAACTGGACCGCATCGCGCCTTTTATGGCCGCGCATTATGTCGAACCCGGCTTCATACCCGGCGCCATGACCCTGGTCTGGCGGCGGGGCGCGGTGGCGCATTTCAGCATGACCGGCAGCATCGACCTGGCCCGCGGCACCGCGATGCGCGAGGACGCGATCTTCCGTATCTATTCCATGACCAAGCCCATCACCAGTGTCGCGCTGCTGATGCTGGTGGAGGAAGGCAAGGTCGCGCTGGACGATCCCGTCACGCGATTCATTCCGGGCTTTGCCGATCTGGGCGTCTATGTCGATGGCGGCGAAGGTGCGTTCGGCACGTCACAGCCGTCGCAGCCGATGCGGGTGATGGACCTGATGCGCCACACGTCCGGCCTGACCTATGGATTCATGAATCGCACGCCGGTGGATGCGGTCTATCGCAAGCTGGCGATTTCCGATCCGGGCACGCAAGGCGGCCTGCCGGCCATGATCGCGGCGCTGGAAAAGCTGCCGCTGGAATTCTCGCCCGGCGCGGCGTGGAATTATTCGGTTTCCACGGATGTTATCGGATATCTGGTCGAGATCATTTCAGGCCAGCGTTTCGCGGATTTCGTGCGGTCGCGCATCCTGACACCGCTGGGCATGGTGGATACGGACTTCTTCGTGCCGGAGGACAAGCGCCATCGTTTCGCCGCCTGTTACGCCGTGCGCGACGGGCGGATGGAATTGTATGACGACTCGCAGAAGACCATGTTCGGCTCGCCGCCTAGGCTGGAGTCCGGCGGCGGCGGGCTGGTGGGCACGGCCCAGGATTATCTGCGCTTCTGCCGGATGCTGCTGGGCAAGGGTGAACTTGAAGGCACACGGCTGCTAGGTCCCAAGACCGTGGCGCTGATGACCATGAACCATCTGCCTGACGGAAAATTCATCACCCAGATGATGCCGTCCGGCGGGGCCTTCAGCGAAACCAATTATCGCGGCGTGGGATTCGGGCTGGGTGTTTCGGTAACGCAGGATGTGGCGGCCACCGGCATTCCCGGCAGCGTGGGAGAGTTCGCCTGGGGCGGCATGGCCTCCACGGCCTTTTTTGTCGATCCCAAAGAGGATATGGCTGTTGTGTTCATGACCCAGTCGCTGGACACGCAGGACCGGCGGGTGCGGCTGCGGCGGGATTTGCGGACGCTGGTCTACAGCGCGATGACGGAGTCGTTTGCGTGATCGAGGAACTGCCCATCGAAAGCTGGACCGGGCCGTTCGATGCCGAATTGCGCCGGCGGGCGGTGACGGCGCTGGAAACCGGCGCGGTGCTTTTCTTCCCGCATCTTGCCTTCCGGCTGGCGGAAACGGAGAAGCAGTTTCTCGATGCGTCCGTATCGGACGGCAAGGCCAAGAATATCAGCCTGGACCACACCACCGGAAAATTGCAGGCCACATCGCTGACCGGCGAACGGGCGGCGGCGCTGGGCGCGATGATCGAACGGTTCGGCGCGGGCGCGGCAGGACTGATCCAGGCGTTGCTGCCCTATCGTACGGTGGAGCGGGCGCGCACCAGCTTCCGGCCGGTGCAGGTGAAAGGCCGCAGCTATTCGCGCATCAATGACGACCGGCTGCTGCATGTCGATGCCTTTCCGTCGCGGCCCATGCATGGCCGCCGCATTCTGCGCTTCTTTGCGAATGTCGCGCCGGACAGGGCGCGGCACTGGCAGGTGGGCGAGCCTTTCGAGGATTTTGCGCGGGCATTCCTGCCGCGCCTGAGGCCGCATCTGCCGGGCAAGTCCTGGCTGTTCGACAGGCTGGGCGTCACACGCGGCCGCCGCAGCC
>JAFIHO010000205.1 GCA_017849395.1 Hyphomicrobiales bacterium | reverse complement strand
TGGATGCGTATTTTGCGGGTCTGGAGTAATCAATCTGGGCTGGCCCGGAGGCTCAATGTGCATCGCAGGCAGCCACGGAAATCGCCTGCACCGTCTCGATGTAGGTCTGCATTTTTACGCCACGCCGCCTGTATTTCGCGCGTTTCACATACCAGTCCTGCAACAGTGGCTTGATAAGGGCCGGAAGCAGCGGCGACGTGTCGGCACGGAAAACGCCTGACCGCACCCCCGCGGCGATCGCCCCGGCCAGATAGGCTTCGGTCAGTTCCTCGCTGTCGGTGGCCATCCGGCGCTCTTCGGCTGGGAAGTTTTTCGCCTCCATGAAGGCGAAGGTGAACCAGGGGAGCATTTCCTCGGTCATCCGCACATGGGTGTCGATCAGCCACAACAGATGCGCGCGTGGGTCGGCGGCCACCTCGGCTGGCGGATCGGATAGCGAGCGTTTCACCGCAGCGGTCACCTCGGTCAGGATCATCTTGAGCAGCGTAGTCTTGCTGTCGAAATAGGCGTAAAGCCCGCCCATCGACACGCCCGAGGCCAGCGACAGATCGCGCAGCGACATCGCCTGAAAGCCCTTGCGGTTCGACAGGTCCAGCGCGGCGGTGACGATCACCTTCAGCTTGCGCAGGGCGAATTCGGGCTTTTGCACCCCGATCGTGTCGCGGTGGCGGTCCAACATCGAGGCGCAAAGCGCATCCAGCGAACAGGTCCGTGCATCAAAGCTCATCATGGTCCCTTTTTGGGAAGGTGTAGCGATGGAAAGGCTGCAAGCAAATTCTGCTTGCGAGACTCATATCGCATGTGTATCAATTTTTCGAGCGATCGCTCGAAAAAATGGGAGGGCGTGAGGGTGACAGCGGGAAAAGGTCCGAACTGGCCGGGGCTGGCAGGGAAACGGGCGTTGGTGACGGGCGCCTCTTCGGGGCTCGGCGTCCATTTCGCGCGGCTTCTCGCCGCGCAGGGCGCTATCGTGACGGCGGCCGCGCGCCGGCTGGACCGGGTCGAGGCGCTGTGTGCCGAGATTCGCGCCGCGGGCGGGCAGGCCCAACCCTTGCAGATGGATGTGGCCAATCCAGCTTCGGTCGCGCAGGCGATGGTGGGGCGCAGCTTTGATCTGGTGATGAACAATGCGGGCACCACGCTTTCGGCCTCGGCCCTTGACCATGACGCTTCGGCAATCGACGGTATCATCGACACGAACCTGAAGGGCGCCTTCCATGTCGCGCGCATCGCCGCCGAAGGGATGCGCGCGACCGGAACCGGGGGCAGCATCGTCAACGTCGCCTCAATCCTCGGGCTGCGGGTGGCGGGGCATGTCTCGGCCTATGCCGCGTCCAAGGCGGGGATCCTGCACCTGACCAAGGCGCTGGCGCTGGAATGGGCGCGCTACGGCATCCGCGTGAACGCGCTGTGCCCCGGCTATATCGAGACCGAGTTGAACCGCGATTTCTTCGCGACCGAACCCGGTCAGGCGCTGATCCGGCGCGTGCCGCAGCGCCGTCTGGGCCAGCCCGCCGATCTGGATGGGCCGCTGCTGCTGCTGCTGTCCGACCTTGGCCGGTTCATGACCGGCTCTGAAATCGTGGCCGATGGCGGCCATCTTGTCTCTTCGCTGTAAGGAGCGTTCCATGGATTTCACCATTTCCCCGCGCGTCGAGGATTTCCGCGCCCGCATCGCCCGCTTTGTTCAGGACGAGATCCTGCCGGTCGAGGCGAACCGCGCCGCCTGGGACGAACACGACAACATCGCCCACGATTGGCTGGAACCCCTACGCGAAAAAGCCCGGGCCGAGGGCCTGTGGTGCCTGCAACTGCGCCCCGAAACCGGCGGGCAGGGCCTGGGCAAGGTCGGCATGGCGGTCTGCTATGAGGAAATGAACCGGTCAATCTTTGGCCCCGTCGTCTTCAACTCGGCCGCGCCCGATGACGGCAACATGATGGTGCTGGAACAGGCTGCGACCCGCGAACAGAAAGAGCGTTGGCTGCAACCGATCGTTCAGGGCAAGGTTCGGTCCTCCTTCGTGATGACCGAACCGCATCCGGGCGGCGGGTCCGACCCCGGCATGATGCTGACGAAGGCCACGAAAAAGGGGTACAAATACGTGATCCGCGGTCGCAAGTGGTTCATCACCGGGGCTGAGGATGCGGAACATTTCATCCTGATGGCGCGCACCTCGGATGATCCGCGCCGCGGCCTGACCGCGTTCTTGCACCACCGCGACGAACCCGGCTGGCGCATCGAACGCCGCATCCCGATCATGGGCCCCGAGGAACACGGCGGCCATTGCGAGCTGTTCTATGAGGACATGGAGCTACCCGCCGGCCGGGTGATCCTGGGCGAGGGGATGGGGCTGAAGCTTACCCAGATGCGTCTGGGGCCGGCGCGGCTGACGCATTGCATGCGCTGGCTGGGTCTGGCCAAGCGTTGCACCGAGATCGCGCAGGAATATGCCGCCAACCGTCACGGCTTTGGCGTGCGCCTGTCAGATCGCGAAAGCATCCAGATCAAGATGGGCGATCTGGCGATGGGGATCGAGGTCGGCCGGATGCTGGTGATGAAGGCCGCGTGGGAACTGGACCGCGGCGGGTTTGCCCGCAAGGAAGTCTCGATGGCCAAGATCCACGTGGCGAACCTGCTGCACAAGGCCGCCGATGTGGCGATCCAGATCAACGGCGCGCGCGGCTATTCTACCGATACCGTGCTGGAATGGATCTACCGCTACGCCCGTCAGGCGCGTCTGGTCGATGGCGCGGATGAGGTGCATCAGATGGTTCTGAACCGCAACCTGACCGAACTGGGCCGCGACTTCTGGAAATGGGATGTGGCG
>JAFIHO010000204.1 GCA_017849395.1 Hyphomicrobiales bacterium | reverse complement strand
TGTCCAGCTATGCCCGTCGTGTCGGCGTGCTGGACGAAGGCCAGACATTCCGCTTCACCGTGCTCACGGGCCTCCTGTTGGGCGTGCTGGTCACAGTGACTTCGGTTGGCGCGGGAGCGCTGGGCGTCACGGCGCTGCTGCTGCTCTATCCCGAACTTCCGGTGGTGCGCATCGCGGGCTCCGATATCGCCCATGCCGTGCCGCTGACCCTGGTGGCGGGCCTGGGACACCTATCCAGTGGCGAGGTGGATTTCACGGTCCTGACCTCGCTGCTGCTGGGGTCGCTGCCGGGTATCATGATCTCCAGCCGCTATGCGCCGCGCATGCCCGACACCGCGCTTCGGATCGTACTGTCGGTGACCCTGTTCCTGGTGGCGATCCGCCTTCTGTCCTAATGCCCGACCGCAGGAACATCCCGCCCAGGGCCTGGCAGCGCATGTTGAGCGGACGGCGCCTCGACCTGCTGGAACCCAGCCCGCTGGACATCGAGATCGAGGATATCGCCCATGGTCTGGCCCGGGTGGCGCGCTGGAACGGCCAGACCAAAGGAGCCCACGCATTTTCCGTGGCCCAGCATTGTGTGCTGGTTGAGCGGCTGGTGGCGGACCTCAATCCCCGGCTGGACCGCAGCGCCCGGCTGATGGCCCTGCTGCATGACGCGCCCGAGTATGTTGTCGGTGACCTCATTAGCCCGTTCAAGCGGGCAATCGGCATTGATTACAAGGCGCTGGAAGAGCGTCTTCAGGCAGCGATCCATCTGCGATTCGGCCTGCCCTCCAGCCCTCCACAGATGCTGAAAATCCTGTTCAAAAGGGCTGACCATCTGTCCGCCTATTACGAGGCAACCCAGTTGGCAGGCTTCGAGGATACCGAAGCCCGCCGCCTGTTCGGCGCACCGCCCAAATCCGGCGTGACGCCCCGCCTCATCCCCCTGCCGACGGCCGAGGCGCAGGCGCTTTTCCTCACCAGATTCCGAAAGCTCTACACCCTATAACTGCTAGAAGACGTCATGCCCCGCCTTCTTGTGACGCCCCTTTCCCAACTTGAGGCCGCCATCGCGGCTCATGCGCCGTCGCATGTCGTCACGCTTCTGTCGCCCGGCCACCTGATCGAAACTCCGTCCGGCTTCCCCGGCGAACGGCACCTGAAGCTGGGCGTGAACGACATCATCGATCCGGCCGGAGGTGAAGCGCCGCCCATACCCGACCACATTGAAAAGCTGCTCGCCTTCAGCCGGGGCTGGGACGCCAGCCAGCCCATGATCATCCATTGCTGGGCCGGCATCAGCCGCTCCATGGCCGCGGCCTTCACCGTGTTGTGCGATCGGCTGGGTCCGGGAAGCGAGGAGACCATTGCACTTGCGATGCGCCGCCGCGCGCCCCATGCCGCGCCCAACAGGCTGCTGGTACGACATGCCGATACGCTGCTGACGCGGGACGGCCGAATGGTCGCCGCGGTCGAGACCATGGGCGCGGCGACCATCCTGCCTGAAGGCGTGCCCACGCCATTCCCGCTGGTGGACCTGTGAACGCGCCCGCCGTCAGCATCGGCCTGTCGGCCGCCATCGTGTCCGTGGAAGGCGAGCGGCCTTCGGTGCTGGCCGTCGCGCATGACGGTTCGCAGGACGCCCTGCCCTTCGGCCCATTCGATCCCGCGCATGACCGCACGCTGGAACTGGGCCTGCGCAAATGGGTGGGCGAGCAGACGGGGTTCGATCTGGGGTACACGGAGCAACTTTACACCTTTGGCGACCGGGGACGGCATCTGTCCAGCCTCGAGGCCGATACGCGCGTTGTTTCGGTCGGCTATCTTGCGCTTACGCGCCAGGCCCAGGCCCCCGCCCGCGCCGCATCCGACACGCAATGGCGCGGCTGGTATCATTATTTTCCGTGGGAAGACTGGCGCGACGCCAAGCCGCCCATGATCGACAGCGCGATCCTCCCGGCTCTTCGCAAATTCGTGAAGGAGTCGCCCAACGCCGAAGCTGCCGAGCTGCGCCGCGACCGCGTAAATCTCTGCTTCGGCGAAGGCGGCCTGCCTTGGGATGATGAAAAGGTGCTGGAGCGATACGAGCTTCTCTATGAAGCCGGATTGGTGGAGGAGTTTTTCCGCGACACGGGAAAGGCGGAAAACGCCCCCGCGTTGGGCACCGCCATGATGTTCGACCATCGTCGTATCCTTGCCACCGCCATCGCGCGGCTGCGTGGCAAGCTGAAATACAGGCCGGTGGTATTCGAGCTTATGGCCCCGGCCTTCACGCTGCTGGAATTGCAGCGCACGGTTGAAGCGCTAGCGGGACTGCGCCTTCACAAACAGAATTTCCGCCGCCTGATGGCCGAACAGGGCCTGGTTGAGGGTACCGGCAAGCTTTCCGCCCCCGCCCGGGGTCGCCCCGCCGAACTATTCCGCTTCCGCAGGGAGGTGCTACGGGAGCGGCCCGCCCCAGGGGTGCGTCTGGGCGCCCGCCGCGCGCGAACGGCCTGAACGGGCTGGAAAACGGCTCTGGCGGCAGATTGTCGTCATAAAACGGAAGCAAAAGCGCCGCAGGGCCACCGGATCGGCTTGATTCCTATATGCTCTTGTGTAGCATAAGTCTTGAACCGGCTCTTGAAGGCCGGGTTTTTCGTCTTACATTTATACTCGAAACGAGTATAAATTACGGCCACGGAGAGGCGCCATGGGTGTGGAACTGGCTTATACCGACGCGGTGAAGCGCGACACGCGCGATCTCTACGCGAAGGTCGCGCGCTTCATTCCTGAGATCGAGTGGGCCGCACATGCGCCCGTCATCGCCGAGATCAACAGGCTGAAACGCGAAAAGAACGCCGTCATCCTGGCGCACAATTACATGACGCCGGAAATCTTCCACTGCGTGGGCGATTTCGTGGGCGACAGCCTCGCCCTCGCCCGCGAAGCGGCACGCACCGACGCAAAGGTGATCGTGCAGGCGGGCGTGCATTTCATGGCGGAGACGTCAAAGATTCTCTCGCCGGAAAAGACCGTGCTGATTCCCGACACGCGGGCGGGATGTTCGCTGGCCTCGTCCATCACGGGCGCGGATGTGCGCCTGCTGCGCCAGAAATATCCGGGCCTGCCGGTCATCACCTATGTGAATACTTCCGCCGAGGTGAAGGCGGAAAGTGATGTCTGCTGCACCTCCGGCAACGCCGTGAAGGTGGTAGAGGAAACTGCGCGCCAGTTCGGCGTCGATACCGTCATCATGATCCCGGACAAATATCTGGCCCGCAACATCGCCGCCAAGACCGGCGTGAAGGTCATTACCTGGGAAGGCGCATGCGAGGTGCATGAGCGTTTCACCGCCCAGGAGATTCGCGACTATCGCGCCAGCCATCCGGGTATCGTTGTCTTGGCGCATCCCGAATGCCCGCCGGAGGTCGTGGCGGAAGCCGACTTCGCCGGCTCGACCGCCGCGATGATCGGCTATGTCGGCGATCGCAAGCCGCAGCGCGTGGTGATGATCACCGAATGCTCCATGAGCGACAATGTCGCCCTGGAGCATCCCGAGGTGGACTTCGTGCGGCCCTGCAATCTGTGCCCGCACATGAAGCGCATCACGCTGGAAGGCATCCTGCATTCGCTCGGGACCATGACGACGGAAGTCGTGGTCGATCCCGTCATCGCCGCACGCGCGAAGCTGGCGGTGGACCGGATGCTGGCGATCAAATGACAGCCTCCAACAACAAAGCGGCAGGCAACCAATGACTCGCATCGACAATATCGTCGAAACCGACGGCGCACTGATCCTGGGCGCGGGCATTGCAGGACTATTCACCGCGCTTAAACTCGCGCCCATGCCCGCCATCGTGCTGGCGGGCACCCGCCCCGGCGTATCAGGCTCCAGCGCCTGGGCCCAGGGCGGCATCGCCGCCGCGATGGGCGAGAATGACAGTTGGCAAAGCCACGCCGCCGACACGATCGCGGCGGGCGCGGGCCTGTGCGATCCGGAAGTCGTCGCACTGGTCGTACGCGAAGCGCCAGACCGCATCCGCGACCTGCTCGCCTATGGCGCGCCCTTCGACCGCGCGGCAGACGGCTCGCTGGCCCTGGGCCGCGAGGCGGCACACAGCCTGCCCCGCATCGTGCATGTGCGCGGCGACCGGGCGGGTGCGGAAATCTCCCGCACACTGGCCGAGCGCGCCACCGCCACGAACTCCATCACGCTCATGGAAGGGTTCCACGCCGTCGAACTGGCGATGGAAAATGGCCGCGTCACCGGCCTGTTCGCCCGCTACGGTTTCGGCAGCGATGCGCGGCTGATCCTGTTCAAGGCGCGTGCGGTCATTCTGGCGACCGGCGGCCTGGGCGCGCTTTATGCCGTCACCACCAACCCTCCAGAAGCGCGGGGCGAAGGCCTTGGCATGGCGGCGCGCGCGGGCGCGCTGATCGCTGATCCGGAATTCGTGCAGTTCCATCCCACCGCCATCGCAGTGGGCCGCGATCCCGCCCCCCTCGCCACCGAGGCGCTGCGCGGTGAAGGCGCGGTGCTGATCAACGAGCGCGGCGAACGTTTCATGACATCGGTGCATGAAGACGCCGAGCTTGCCCCGCGCGACATCGTGGCCCGCGCCATCCATCGCCAGATCGTATCGGGCCATAAGACATTCCTGGATTGCCGCGACGCCATCGGCGCGGCCTTCGAGCTTCATTTCCCGACCGTTTATGCGGCCTGCAAGGCGGCATGCATCGATCCCGCAGTTCAGCCCATTCCGGTCGCGCCGGCCGCGCATTACCACATGGGCGGCATCGCCAGCGATGCGCGGGGCCGCACCTCTCTGCCCGGACTTTGGGTGGTGGGCGAATGCGCCTCCACGGGCCTGCATGGCGCGAACCGGCTGGCGTCGAACTCGCTGCTGGAAGGCTTGGTCTTCGGTGCGCGCGTCGCGGACGATGTGCGCGGTTCGTTGGCCGATGGCGTGTTGCGCGGCACACCGCCCGCTCCACGCCGTTTCGACATGCCCGCACCGCCTCATGTGCTGCGCGAGGCGATGAGCCGCAACGTCGGGCTGGAGCGCGATACGGGGGGGCTTTCCGCCGCACTGGAGGTGATCCGCAGGGTCGAAACCGCCCATTCGGGCGAGCCCGCCTTGCTTAACATGATCGCGGCCGCGAAGCTGGTGACAGCAGCCGCTCTGGCACGCACGGAATCGCGCGGCGGCCATTGGCGCAACGATCATCCGGCGACCGATAAGTCCGGCGCGCGCACCTTCCTGACGCTTGCCGACGCCGAGAAGATAGTCGCGAACACACCTCTGGCCGACAGGCGACATGCCGTCTCCTGACCTCGCCCTGCCCTTTACCCGTCCACCCTCGCCGCTGCTGGTCGAGCCGCAGGTGCGCGCCGCGCTGCTGGAAGATATCGGCCGCGCGGGCGATATCACCAGCGAACTGACCATCCCGACCGAGACCCGCGCCACGGCCCGCCTCGTCGCCCGTAAGCCCGGCCGCATCGCGGGCCTGATCGCGGCAGATCCAGCTTTCCGGCTGGCCGGAACCGGGCTGACATTCACCGTGGCCGCGCCGGACGGGTCTGACGCACAGGCGGGCACGCTTCTTGCCACGATCGAGGGCCCGGCCCGTGCGATCCTCACCGGTGAGCGTGTAGCGCTGAACTTCCTCGGCCATCTGTCCGGCGTCGCCACCGCAACCCATGCGCTGGTGAAGGCCGTCGAGGGCACGAAGGCCCGCATCGTCTGCACCCGCAAGACTCTCCCGGGCCTGCGAGCCCTGCAGAAATATGCCGTGCGCTGTGGCGGCGGCTTCAATCACCGTTTCGGGCTGGATGACGCGGCGATGGTGAAGGACAACCATGTTGCCGCGGCGGGCGGCATCGCGCCTGCCATCGCGCGTCTGCGCGCGGGCCTGGGTCACATGACAAAGATCGAGCTGGAAGTGGACACGCTGGCACAACTTGAAGAAGCGCTGGTGCTGGGCGTCGACACGATCCTGCTGGACAACATGACGCCGGACGATCTGCGCCGCGCTGTCGCGATGGCAAAAGGCCGCGCCGTTCTGGAAGCCTCAGGCAATGTCACGCTTGCCACTGTACGCGGGATCGCGGAGACGGGCGTGGATTACATCTCCTCAGGCGCGATCACGCACAGCGCGGCAAATCTGGATATCGGGCTGGATTTCTGACCGGGTTCAGGACGCGCGCGTGCGCGGGAAGCCGCGATAGAAGATGTGATTGCCAATCTGGGTAGTGCGCTCCAGCGTCTCGGCCCAATCGGGGTTCACGGAAATGGCGTGATAGTTGGTTGCTCCGCCTGTGGAATTCTTCAGCCGAACTTCGCCTGTCAAAATGCGCGCCGCCAGTTTTTCTGCATCGCGCCAGGCTTCCGGCTCCTTGTTGCGGGTCAGATCGCCGTTGCAAGTGAAGGAGAACTGGCAGCCCGGCCGACTCGCGCCCTCATACACAACGGCGCAGATCGAATGGCCGTAACGGCCGTGATTCATGCGATGAAATACAACTTCCGCCACCGCCTTCTTGCCGTCGGCGCTTTCACCGCGCGCCTCGTAATACAGGGCTTCCGACAGGCATCGATGCTCGGCCAGCAGCTGCACCATCGCGCCGTCGGTCGGCAGGCGCACAGGCTGCACCGCCGCGACACGCGCGGGTGCGCCCACATTGTCCGTGGACTGACCATGTCCCCAGGCCGCGCCGATGGCGGCGCTCGCTGTCGCCAGGATGATGCCCATGGCGACAACCATCACGCGGTCCGACCGCGAAGTGTCAGTCTTTTTTTGCGTCATTGGAAAGGTAAACTCTTTTCGGCTTCTCGGTTTCGCTTCGTCAATCAGGCTTGGTCTATCTCGCCCCTCGCAACGCCCGTGCCAGTTAACGCTGTGGCCCAGGCTTCG
>JAFIHO010000203.1 GCA_017849395.1 Hyphomicrobiales bacterium | reverse complement strand
GAGTTGGGTTTATGCTTGTCTCTGGCGGACTGGCGTTCTACCGTTGCGTCAACAAATCAAACCCTGGGTGGAAAATGTCTCGCGCTTACGCACCGCATCGTCGGCACTTCATCACTTCGGCGCTGGCAGCTGCGAGCTTTGCGGGCGCGGGTGCCGCCTTTGCGCAAGGAAAAACGATCAATCACAAGCCGCTGGACCCGGTGAATCCCGACATCCTGTTCGGCACCACCAGTTCGATCTGGGGCGATGCGGGTATCGGGGTGACATCGGCCTACAACACCGAAGAAGCCATTCGCATGGTGGCGTCTCTGGGTCTGCAAGGCATCGAGTTCTATGCCAATGGCGTCGAGAAATACCGCAGCAACCCCAAGGCGCTGCGCAAGCTGTTCGACGATGCCGGCATCACCTTCATCGACGCATCGAACGGCCAGAAGGGGCAATCCACCAATTTCATGGATCCGGCCCAGATTCCCAAGACGATCGCCGACCATGTCGCCTTCTGCAGGGATTTCCTGCAACCGATGGGTTGCGATCACTGGAAGATCAACATGGGCCAGCGCCCCGTGGGTGGGCCAAGCGACGATCATCTGAAGCGGCTGGCCGACACGCTGAATGAACCGGGACGCCAGACCATCGCGATGGGCGTGCGGCTTGCGCCGCATCCGCATATCTGGGGCCCGATGGAGCGGGAGCGCGAAGTGCGTCGCGTCATGGAACTGACAGACCCCCGCTATGTCTGGCTGACGGCCGATACCGGACACCTGACCCTGGGCGGCGCCGATGCGGTGCAGATGGTCATCGATTACTTCCCCCGCCTGGCGGAGATTCATCTCAAGGACACATACGCCAAATATCGCGGCAATGTGGAAACACCCACACCGGAAATGCACCGCCAGGCCAGCGTCTATCACAATCTGGGCGGCGGCGGCGTCGACTTCCCCGCCCTGTTCAAGGTGCTGCGCGAAAAGCGTTTCAAGGGTTGGGCAATCTTCGACGTCGATGGCCCGCGCAGGGGCGATGACGGGTTCGACGCCATTGGCGGCAACAACAAGGTCGCCGTCGACGATTACCTCGCGCACAACATCAACTATCTGCGCAACGTACTGGGCATAAAGCTTCCGCCGCAGATCTGAGGGGAATGGCCGGTTTGCGCGGTTTTCCGCAGCGTGACAGTCGCCGGGGAGGGGCGTATCATAGAGGAAAATAGCCTGGGAGAGTCGCCATGCGTCGTTCTTCCACCCTCGCCCTTTGCGCCGCTTTTCTTGTGATTGGCGGCGGTTCGTCAGGAGCCGCCGTTCTGGTGATGGGCACGCCCAAGGGCCATGAATGTTTCCTTGCTGCCAAGTTCGGTACCGCGCCGCGCGAGAGCATCAAGGTGTGCGAGGAAGCGTTGAGTGACGGCGGACTGACTTCCAAGGACGTGGCGGCCACTTACGTCAATCGTGGCGTTCTGTATGACATGGTGAGCCGCTATCAGGACGCGTTCGACGACTTCAACAGCAGCATCCGGATCAATCCGCAGATCGGCGACGGCTATCTGAACCGCGGCGTCGCGCTGATCCGGCTGAAGCGGCTGGACGACGCGCTTGCCGATATCCAGAAGGGCATCAGTCTGGGCGTCACGCAGCCCGAGATCGGGTTCTATGACCGCGCCGTCGTCTATGAGCAGATGGGCCGCTTCAAGGAAGCCTATTACGACTATAAGCGCTCCCAGGAAGCCGTTCCCGGCGGTTACGAGCCCGCGGCCGAAGCGCTCAAGCACTTCATCGTTACGCGAACGCCGGCGCCCGGTACCTGATCCGGGTTTCTAGCGGCCCTGGTGCCGGAACATCCGGCCCTTGGCCGCCGGGCCGTTCTTGGGACCTTTGCCGCCTTTGTCGGCAACCGGAGCGCCAGCCGCAGCTTTGGCTCGCGCTTCCTGAACGCGCTTCAGCGCTTCCTTCATGTGCTGGGCGGCGGTTTCCTTGGACACGGTCTTGTCATCGGCCATGAACATCTCGCGGCGGGTGTTGCGCGGTCATTCTAGGCGCGATTGCCCAATTCACCAGCCCGGCGGCCCATATATAATTGGCGATTATATACTTGAGTTAGCGAACCCCTAGGGCCAGAATCCGCCCGACAGGCCGAAAACTCAGGATACCGGGGCGGACCCCGCTATCTAATCGCCAATAATTTCCCTTGGGGTCCGCCCAGATAAGGACCGGCTATGGAGCCGGAAAAAGAGGTCTCTTCCGAGGTCACCACTGCCTTGGAGTCCGCTTTCTGGGATTGGTGGGCGTGCAATCATGATGCGGTGGCGTCGGGCTTGTCCGGGGACGTTCTGGATTTGCGGTCCAGGTTAAATGCAGCATCCGCAAATACTCCTAGTTCATCCTCAGACACGCCGAGAGCATGAAAAAACTCTGTCCCGGCATCAATGAATTGCTTCACGTGCTCCAAGAATGTCTGGTAGGTGAACTCGTGGGTTTTCACCCTGAAGTCTCCGGTGGCGATGCGCTCAATAAATCTGACCCTAGTTGGATCAGACCAAATATAGCCATGAGCGATAACGCTGCGCTTGTTGTTGCCTCGCAGTTTGTTAAAAGCCCCTATTAATTGGGCCTTTTTGGGATGCGTGCTGCGAGATAGCAGATCGGAAAGCAACCGGCATTTCGGGCCAAACATGAGTCCGGCAGTCAGTAGGTGCGTTTCTTCGTATGAGATTTTGAGAAAATGGCCTATCGCCCAATCAACCATGAGGTCTGTACTTGCAAAGACCCCGTGAAACATCCCCAATAGGTCTGTAAACTTTGACTGCATCGCCAACGATTTGTGGGCGTTAGGGTTAGACATGGCATCCGATCTGAACGATAAGTTGGACACTGAAGAAACCGAGCGCCGCCGTGAGGCCGCATTGAAGCGGATGCTGGCAACGCCGCCCAAACCCCACGTGGCGAAGCCAAAGAAAAAGGCGAGTCGCCCCAAGCGGCCAACTAAGACCGCTTAGGACTCACAGATTCGAGCAATTCCAGTATGAGCCGCAGCTTGTCCCGCCCACGGCGGAAGCTGTTATCCGTCAGCCTACCTGTCGATACGTCAACCGCTTGCCTTCCGCTGCCTTCACGATGGCGGCGGCGCGAGTGAGATCGTTGAAGCCCAGCTTGGTCCGGGTGTTCATGCGGAAATCAAATTCCGCGAGATAGCGCGGCAGATGGGCTGGGCTGATGTGCTGATAGGTGCCGACCAGACCGCGCTTAAACAGCGAGAAATAGCCTTCCGCGCTGTTGCTATGGACGCGGCCAGTCTCGCCATCACGGGCGAAAGCCTTGTCATGGTCGATGGCCTCATGCGTACCGACAGGCATCAAGCCCCGGTACACCGTCGCGCCGTCCGTGTGCAGGATTGATCCTTTGGCGACATTCTTGCGGACAGCCTTGCGGACTTCCGACAGGCCGCGACCGTCGATCACGGCGGACCGAACCTGTCCGTCACGCTCCACCAGGGCCACGAACCGCTTGTTGTTAGCGCGCTTGCGACCGCCCTTGGCGCGGGTCGTGCGGGAAGGGGAAATCTCGGTTTCGTCGGCCTCGACAATTTTGCCTTCGCCACCCAGCGGGCCAGCATCAGCCGCCGGGATCATAGCCTCACGAATACGATGGGCCATGAACCAAGCGGATTTGTAGGTAATGCCCAGCATCCGATGAAGCTGATGCGCGCTGATGCCTTTCTTGCTGGACGCCATCAGGTGCGTCGCTAGCAGCCACTTGTGCAACGGGATATGCGACCGCTCAAACACAGTGCCGGTGCGAACCGTGAACTTGCCTCGGCAATCGCCGCACAGGAACATTCCGGCCTGTGTCTGGCCGCCCATCTTTTTAGCCTTATCGGACCCGCACAGGGGACAGGTCACGCCAGCGGCCCAACGGGAAGTTTCCAGATGGGCTATAGCGGCGATTTCGTTGGTTAAAATGGGGTTGGTCAGGTCGGCAGTCATTGGCTTAGCTCCTATGCCCATGAATCTATGGGTTGCATCCTGCTAAGTCAAGTATATAATCACCATATAATTTCTCATAATATTACTTATACGATTATTTTTGAACTGCGCGGAAGTAGCCGCTTGTGGCGGCCTGCCCTTGGTCGTCCTATCCCGTTATGACGAATCCCACCGACCTGAAACCCAGCCGCGACGTTGCGGTGCTCCTGGAGATCATGCGCCGCTTGCGCGGGCCCGATGGCTGTCCCTGGGACCGTGCCCAGACCTTCGCGACTATCGCGCCTTATACGGTCGAGGAAGCCTATGAAGTCGCCACGGCGATCGAGGATGGCGACCTCAAAGCCCTGCCCGGCGAACTGGGCGATCTGTTGTTCCAGGTCGTGTTCCATGCCCGCATGGCCGAGGAAGCCGGTCTGTTCGACTTCGGCGACGTGGTCGAGGCCGTCACCGAAAAGATGATCCGCCGCCACCCGCACGTCTTCGGCAGCGAGGAAGCGAAGACGGATGCCCATGCCCAGAAGGATTTTTGGGAGAAGCTCAAGGAGGCCGAGCGGGCCGCCAAGGGCCAGACCAGTCTGCTGGACGATGTAGCCAGCGCCCTGCCCGCATTGATGCGTGCTGAAAAGCTTCAACGCCGCGCGTCAAGCATCGGGTTTGACTGGAATAATGCCGCGCTGGTGGTGGACAAGATCGCGGAGGAAGCTCGGGAGATCGTGGAGGCCGGTGTGGACCCGGCCAAGCGCGAAGAGGAAGTCGGCGATCTGCTGTTTGTGGTCGCCAACCTGGCGCGGCACCTGAAAGTCGATCCGGAGGCGGCGCTGCGAGGCGCCAATGCCAAATTTACCCGGCGCTTCAAGCATATCGAGGCCGGTCTTGTGGCGCGGGGGATCAAGCCTGGCGCGGCGAGCCTGGAGGAGATGGAGGCGCTTTGGCAGGAGGCCAAGGAGCTTGAGCGGTCCTAGGCGGGTTATCCACAGCCTGTGGATTAAACTATCCACAGAAGAGTCAGGGGTTAACCCCTTGCTCTAGCTTTATTTTCCTTGGGAATTTGCTCTCGAAACGACCCAGGTCGTCGGGGTGGATTCGCAGCGCCAAAGTGATCTTTCCGGCCTTTTCCCGGCGATCCAGCACCTGACCGTGGCGGTAGGCCCAGGCCAATGCACCGCCATCGGCGGCATCCAGCTTCAGGGAAAGGGTAATGTTGTCATGTGTCACGGCATCTTCCAGGCGCT
>JAFIHO010000202.1 GCA_017849395.1 Hyphomicrobiales bacterium | reverse complement strand
CGGACATCTGGTCGATCGGCATCGTCGCGTACGAGCTCCTCACCGGCGCGCCGCCTTTCATCACGGCCGGAGTGCTGGTGACAAGCCTTGCCGGTTTGGTCCTCTTCCTGCGCAATCGGCGCAGCGAGCATCACACGGTATCGATTCTCGACGACACGGCAGCCCGCAGCCGCGCCGAAATCGAGAGCATGGCCGATCGCATGTGGGAAATGCAGGAAAGCGAGGAACGCTTTCGCGGCCTCATCGACGCGCTCGGCGACCTGGTCGTGCACCGCGACCGGGACGGCCGTATCGTCTACGCAAACCGCGTCTTTGCCGAGCTGGTCGGCCAGAACCAGAACGATCTTGCCGGCATGACGCTGAAGGAACTCGGCGTCGACATCGGCATCGTTCCGGACGCCGCCTTTTCCACTCGCGACTGCCTGAGTTCGACCGACGTCGCCATCCGCACGCCGAACGGCCCGCGCTGGTTCTCGTGGATCGAGCTTTCGGTGCGCGACAAGGACAACGGCACGGTGTCGCACCGCGCGATCGCGCGCGACATCACCGCGCGCAAGCGCGCCGAATCCTCCATCATCACGGCGCGCGAGCGCGCCGAATACGCCAGCCAGGCCAAGTCGCGCTTCCTGGCCAGCATGAGCCACGAATTGCGCACGCCGCTCAATGCGGTGATCGGTTTCTCGGAGCTGATCGCGGCCGAGATTTACGGGCCCCTGGGCGCGCAGAACTACAAGGAATATGCCAGCGACATCCGCGCCAGCGGCGTCCATCTGCTGGCCGTGATCAACGACATTCTGGATCTGGCGCGGATCGACGCGGGCGCCGCCCATCTGGAGGAAGAACAGTTCGACCTGCGGCTGCTGGTCAGCCAGGCGGTGCGCATGGTGGCGCATCAGGCCGAGACCGGGGGCCTGCGGCTGGAATCGGTGTTCCAGGACGCGCCGCCCATCCTGTTCGCCGATCGCAGGCGGATAAAGCAGGTGCTGATCAACCTGCTCGCCAATGCCGTCAAATTCACGCCCCGCAACGGCCGGGTGGAATTGCGCGCCTTTGCCCGCCCCGACGGCTTCGCCATCGCCATCACCGATACCGGCATCGGCATGGCCGAGGCGGACATTCCCAAGGCGATGGAACGGTTCGGCCAGGTGGATTCGGCCCTGGCGCGCAAATATGAAGGCACTGGCCTTGGCCTGCCCCTGGCCCATGACCTGATGGAACTGCATGGCGGAACCCTGACGGTGGAAAGCGAGCTGGGAAAAGGCACCCGCGTCACCGTCACCTTCCCGCAATCCCGTCTCCGGACAGGCTTCAGCTCGAAGGCGGCCTGACGGGCACGCCATCGGCAAGCGCCTCGCGAACGCCGTACCGAATTCTGCGACTCGCATTTCCCATTCCAAGGGCTTATATCCCGGCCCGGAAGTCCGGTGCGGACGAGCCGCTCGCTAACCCGGTCAGGTCGGGAACGAAGCAGCCGTACCGAATCCGGCTTGGGTCGTGCCGGGCTTCCACCTCATCAATCCGGTCAGGTCGGGAACGGTGAGGGCGGCGCCCAGCCGCCCGAACGCCGTAACGAATTTGTTTTTCTGGGTCGCTCCAGCCCTCGCCGACGCTCCGGGGTCGTTCGGGCTCTCACCTTACCCACAACTCAGTATCTGATGCAGGGCATTTGCCTTGCTATAGTCCGCGCATGGCTCAGATCCCATACCGCGTCCTGGCGCGCAAATACCGGCCCAGCGATTTCACCGGCCTGATCGGGCAGGAGGCGCTGGTGCGCACCCTGACCAACGCCTTCGCCACCGGCCGCATCGCGCATGCCTTCATGCTGACCGGCGTGCGCGGCGTGGGCAAAACCACCACCGCGCGCATCATCGCCCGCGCCCTCAACTGCATCGGCCCCGACGGCAAGCGCACCGAACCCACCATCCAGCCCTGTGGCCAGTGCGAGCCCTGCATCTCCATCGCCGAATCCCGCAATGTCGATGTGCAGGAGATGGACGCCGCATCCCGCACCGGCATCGACGACATCCGCGAGATCATCGAAGGCGTGCGCTATGCCCCCGTCGCGGCGCGCTACAAGGTCTACATCATCGACGAAGTGCACATGCTGTCCAAGCAGGCCTTCAACGGCCTGCTCAAGACGCTGGAAGAACCGCCGCCGCATGTGAAGTTCATCTTCGCTACCACCGAAATCCGCAAAGTCCCCGTCACGGTTCTGTCGCGCTGCCAGCGTTTCGACCTGCGCCGCATCGACAGTGCCGAACTCGCCGCCTATCTCGCCACCCTGGCCGAAAAGGAACAGGTGAAGATCGAGGAAGGCGCGCTCGCCCTCATCGCCCGCGCCGCCGAAGGCTCCGCCCGCGACTCTCTCTCCCTGCTGGACCAGGCCATCGCGCATGGTGAGGGCGAAACCATCACCACCGAAACAGTCCGTCAGATGCTGGGCTTGGCCGATCGCGGCCGCGTCCTGGACCTGTTCGAAAAACTGATGGCAGGCAACATCGCCGAGGCGTTGGAGGATTTGCGCAGCCTCTATGACGCAGGCGCCGATCCGCTGGCGGTGATGCAGGATCTGCTGGAAACAACCCATTTCCTCACCCGCGTGAAAGTCGCGCCCGCCGCCCAGGGCTTCTTCGATGGCGGCAGCGGAGAGGCCAAACGTGCCGCCGAACTGGCGAAACAATTGCCCGTCCCCGCGCTGACCCGCGCCTGGCAGATGCTGCTCAAGGGCCTGTTCGAAGTGCGCGACGCCACCCGCCCGATCAGCGCCTGCGAAATGGCCCTGATCCGCCTGGCTTACGCGAGCGACCTGCCGCCGACCGACAAGCTGGTGCGCGATCTGCTGGACAATGGCGCGAAACCCAACCCTCCCCTTGAGGGAGGGTCGAGATTGTCGCCTCGCGGCAATTTCGGGGAGGGGTCCGCGCCGCGCGGCGCGGCAGTGCGTGCACCACAGCCCCAGCCCATTCCCGACTCCGCCCCCACGCTCTCCAAGCTGGAAGACATCGTCGCCCTCGCCGCCGCCAACAACACCCCGATCCTCAAGGTCAATATCGAGAACGACATCCATCTGGTGCGGCTGGAACCGGGCCTCCTGGAATTTCGCCCCGGCCCGCGTGCGCCGCGCACCCTGGCGGGCGACCTGCAGCAGAAGCTGCGCGACTGGACCGGCCAGCGCTGGACCGTCTCCATCTCCAACAGCCCCGGCCAGCCGACCATCGCCGAACAGAAGAAAGCGGCCAAGGCGGCGAAGCTGGAAAGCATCATGCAGCAACCCATGGTGCGCGCCGTGCTGGACCGTTTCCCCGGCGCGGAAATCGTCGCGGTGCGCGAGATCGTGAAGGAAGACATCGCCCCGCCCATGCCGGAAACCGATAGCTGATGGCCATCGGTTCGGAGATCGAGCGTCTCATCCAGCTTCTCGCCAAACTGCCGGGCCTGGGCCCGCGTTCGGCGCGCCGCGCCGCGCTGGCGCTGCTGAAAAAGCGCGACACATTGCTGGAGCCGCTCTCCGCCGCCCTCGCCGATGCGGCGGGCGCGATCAAGACCTGCGAAGTCTGCGGCAATCTCGACACCGCCAGCCCTTGCGCCATCTGCACCGATGCGCGCCGCGATCCGCATCTGCTCTGCGTGGTGGAGGATGTGGCCGACCTCTGGGCGCTGGAGCGCGCCGCTATTTTCCGCGGCCGCTATCATGTACTGGGCGGCGCGCTGTCGGCGCTGGATGGCGTTACGCCCGAACGCCTCAATGTCGGCGGCCTGCTGGCGCGGGTGAAACAGGGCGTGGACGAAGTGATCCTCGCCATGAACGCCACGGTCGAAGGCCAGACCACGGCGCATTACCTGATGGACGTACTGGGCGACATAAAAGTCACCCGCCTCGCGCACGGCGTGCCGGTGGGCGGCGAACTCGACTATCTCGACGAAGGCACGCTGTCAGCGGCCTTCAAGGCCCGCCGCGCGCTCTAAGGTCCGTACTCAGTTGCCGACAATCAAAACAACAACTTGTCATGGCCCGGCTTGACCGGGCCATCCAGGGCCACACAAAGGCTCTCGAAATTCGTGCTGCTTGCCCTGGGTGGCCCACCACCCCGGTCCGCGCGAAGCGCGGCCGGAGTGTAAACCGTGAAATAGCGCAGTCCTACATAGGTCGCGGCCATCAGCAGCACCGCATCGCCAGATCGTCCAGATGCGGCACGTCAGGCCCCGAAGCAGTGTGGTCGCCGCCGCGAGCGCGATGTCGAGCGTCTGCCGATGCAGCCT
>JAFIHO010000201.1 GCA_017849395.1 Hyphomicrobiales bacterium | reverse complement strand
GGTCTCGGTGATCGCCTATGGCGGCCCCCGCAGCCTGGCGGTGTATGAAGATAAAGTCTACGTCGCCACCACCGACGCCAAGCTGCATGCGCTGGATGCGCGCACCGGCAAGATCGTATGGGAAACACAGATTGATCAGCCGCCCAAGAGCAACACCGGCGGCGTGATGGTGATGCGCGGCAAGGTGCTGACCGGCATGACCGGTTGCGACAACTACTCGCTGACCAATTGCTATATCAGCGCCTATGACGCGCGCACCGGCAAGCGCGACTGGTTGTTCCACACCACCGCGCTGGAAGGCGAGCCAGGCGGTGACACCTGGAACGGATTGCCAAACCTCAATCGTGGCGGCGGCGATACCTGGATCGCGGGCACCTACGATCCCGAACTCAACACGACCTATTGGGGTACGGCCCAGACCAAGCCCTGGTTTCGCGCCAGCCGCAAGAGCGGCAGCGCCTCGACTCTCTATTCCAGTTCGACCCTGGCGCTCGATCCCGAAACCGGAAAACTGAAATGGTATTTCCAGCACGCGCCGGGCGAGAGCCTCGATCTCGACGAAGTGTTCGAACGGGTGCTGATCGATCATGGCGACCAGAAGACGCTGATGACCATCGGCAAGCCCGGCATCCTGTGGAAGCTGGATCGCGTGACCGGCAAGTTCCTGGGCGCCAAGGAGACGATGTTCCAGAACGTCTTCTCCAAGATCGACCAGAAGACGGGCGAGGTCACCTATCGCTCCGACATCGTCAACCAGAAGACCAATCAGTGGTTCTCCTCCTGTCCCGGCCCTGAAGGCGGTCATGACTGGCAGGCGACCAGCTATCATCAGCCCACCGATCTGCTCATCATCCCTCTCAGCCAGAGCTGCGTGATGATCCAGGGCCACGACGTGGACATGAAGCTTGGCGGCGGCGGCACCGCCGCGTCACAGAAATTCTACTTCATGCCCGGCACCAACCAGCAGATGGGCCGTCTGTCTGCCTGGCGGACCAGCGACATGAAGGAAATCTGGACCTTCCAGCAGCGTTCGCCCTTCCTCACGGCGGTCCTGTCCACGGCGGGCAATGTGGCGTTCGTCGGCGACTTCGACCGCAACTTCAAGGCGGTGGATGTAAAGACCGGCAAAATCCTGTGGCAGACGCGGCTGGGCAACACGGTGCAGGGTTATCCGGTGTCGTTCAGCCTGGACGGCAAACAATATATCGCCGTCACCACGGGCCTTGGCGGCGGCAGCCCGCAGCAGAAGCCTGCGGCGTTGCTGAGCGAGGTGCACCGCGCCGCGACCGGAAACCAGCTTTATATTTTCGCGCTTCCGGACTGAGTAGATGGGCGCGCTCCGGCAGCGGAACTGTGGCGCGTGTGCCAGCCTGGAGGCGCTGTAGCGTCTGTTTCTGTTCGCGGCGGCAAAAGCTGCTTGACGCCATAAAGCGCCGGGCGCAATCACCGCTTCAACCCGTGAGGTCCCATGCTGCGTTTTTTCCAGGCCCTGATGCCCCGCGAGGAGAAATTCTTCGCCCTGTTCGACAGCCATGCCGCCACGTTGGTGCGGGGCGCGGAAGCGTTGCGCGATCTGCTGGAAGGCGGCGGTGCCGTGCCCGATGCCTGCCGCCGTATCCTGGCGTATGAGAATGAGGCCGACGCCATCGCGCGCGAAGTGTTGCTGGGCGTCCGGCGATCCTTCATCACGCCTTTCGACCGTGGCGACATCAAGGACCTGATCGGTTTGCTGGACGATTCCATCGACCAGATGCAGAAAACCGCCAAGGCGATCACGCTGTTCGAGGTGACGCATTTCGAGCCGCATATGCGCGAGATGGCGGATATCATCCTGCGCTGTGCGGAGCTGACGGTGGAAGCGGTGCATCTTCTGGGCTCGATGCGCGAGAATGTTACCCGCATCAATGCCATCACCGAGCAGATCGTCCAACTGGAGGAACAGGTGGATGACCTGAACGACGCCGGCATCAAGGCGCTGTTCCTCAAGCATCGGGGCGGCAATGCGATGGAGTTCATCATCGGCAACGAGATCTATGATCATCTGGAAAAGGTGGTGGACCGTTTCGAGGATGTGGCCAACCGCATCAGCGGCATCGTCATCGAACAGGTCTGACACTTGACCCTGCTCGTCATCCTGATCGTCGTGGCCTTGCTGTTCGATTTCCTGAACGGCCTGCATGATGCGGCGAACTCCATTGCCACCATCGTCTCGACCCGCGTGCTGTCGCCACGCTATGCGGTGGCCTGGGCGGCGTTCTTCAATTTTATCGCGTTCCTCGTATTCGGCCTCCATGTCGCCGCCACCATCGGCACAGGCATCGTCGCGCCCGCCATCATCAGCGACCAGGTGATCTTCGGCGCGCTGATGGGCGCGATTATATGGAATGTGGTCACCTGGCTGGCGGGAATTCCCTCCTCCTCCAGCCATGCGCTGATCGGCGGCCTTGTCGGCGCGGGTGTCGCCAAGGCGGGCTGGAGCGCCGTGGTGTGGTCCGGCCTTGGCAAGACCGCGATGGCGATCGTGCTGTCGCCTGCCACGGGCTTTATGCTGGCGCTGCTGCTGGTGCTCATCGTGTCCTGGTCCTTTGTGAAGGTGGCGCCCTTCCGGGTGGACAATCTGTTCCGACATATCCAGTTCCTGTCGGCCTCGGCCTATTCGCTGGGCCATGGCGGCAACGACGCGCAGAAAACCATGGGCATCATCGCGGCCCTGCTGTTCGCCCATGACATGGAAAAGGGGGCGTTCCATGTGCCCTTCTGGGTGGTCCTGAGCTGCCAGTCGGCGATGGCGCTGGGTACATTGTTCGGCGGCTGGCGGATCGTGCGTACGATGGGATCGCGAATCACCCGGCTGACGCCGCTCCAGGGCGTATGTGCGGAAACAGCCGGTTCCATCACGCTTTTCATGGCGACCTATATGGGCATCCCGGTCTCCACCACCCACACCATCACCGGCGCCATTATCGGCGTGGGCGCGGCGCGCCGGGCTTCGGCGGTACGCTGGAATGTGGCGCAGGACATTGTCGTCGCCTGGGTGGTCACCATGCCCGCAGCCGCGCTGATTGGCGCGGTGTTCTATTTCCTGGGTGGAGCTTTGGGCATGCAATGAGCCCCGGGCGCGGACAGGCAGACGATCTGGAGGAAGGCCAGCAGGTTGCGGCCCTGTGCTGGCGCCGCGTCCCGTCGCTGGAGATCCTGCTCATCACCTCCCTGCGCACCCGCCGTTGGATACTGCCCAAGGGCTGGCCCATTCCGGGCCTGACCCTGGCGCAATCCGCCGCACATGAGGCGCGAGAAGAAGCCGGGGTGCTGGGCGAAATCGCGCCGGAGCCTTTCGCCAGCTATAGCTATCTCAAGGAACGCAAGACTGGCGCGCTGCCCTGCACGGTCGACATCTTCGCGCTCAAGGTGACGCGCCAGGAGCAGGACTGGCCGGAAATGGGCAAACGCGACCAGATATGGCTGCCTGCCGAAAAGGCTGCCCGGCGTGTCAGTGAAAACACGCTCGGTCAGATCATTCGGGAGTTTCGCAAAAGCCGTTCCTCCTGATAGGTTCCGGCCCCGTCTCCTTCCGCGAAGCCGCCCGCCGATGAATCTGCAATCCCTGTTCCAGCAAGCCGCCAGTATGCATCAGCGCGGACAATTGGCGGAAGCCGAACGGCTTTACATGGAGTTGCTGCAGGTCGATCCCTTCAATGCCGGGGGGCAGCATCTGCTGGGCGTCCTGCGTTCCCAGCAGGGCCGCAATGAAGAAGCCATCACCCTCATCGCCGGCGCGCTCAAGGCCAATCCCAAGGATTTCGGCGCCTTCCTCAATTACGGCCTGGTGCTGCAGCGCTGCGGCCGGACGGAAGAGGCGCTGAAAAGCTACGACAAGGCGCTGGCCATCAAGCAGGATTTCGTCGAGGCGCATTTCAACCGCGCTGTGCTCCTGACCGATATGAAGCGCAATGACGAGGCGCTTGCAGCCTATGACCGGGCGCTGCGCTTCCGGCCCAACCATGTTGAGGCCCTGTATAATCGCGGCACCCTGTTGTCGGAGATGGGGCGCTATGAAGAGGCAGTGGCGAGCTTCGACCGCGCGCTGGCGCTGAACCCGCGCATGATCGGGGCGCTCGACAATCGTGGCAACGCGTTGCGTGCGCTGGGCCGCCATGCAGAGGCGCTGGCCAGTTACGACCGCGCGCTTGGCATCGATCCGCGCCTGGGTGGAGCGCTCTACAATCGTGCCGTCACGCTTTCGGACATGCGCCGCCATGAAGACGCCCTCAAGGGCTTCGATGCGGCGCTGGCGGTGAGCCCCGGATTCACGCTGGCGCATTTCAGCCGCGGCGGCGCGCTGGCCGCGCTCGGCCGCTATGAGGAGGCGCTGGCCGCCTACGACCGCGTGCTGGCGATCAATCCCACCCATGCGGAGGCCATCAACGACCGCGGTGTGGCCTTGTGGAATCTTGGTCGCGTGGACGAAGCGCTGACGGCTTTCGACCAAGCGGCGGCGATGAAGCCCGAACTTGCCGATGCGCATATCAATCGCGCGGGCCTGTTGTTCGACCGTCGCCACTACAAGGAAGCGCTGGAAGCCTATGATCGCGCTCTCGCCATCGTGCCGGACCGTTCCGCCGCCTGGAATGGTCGTGGCAGCGTGCTGCGGGCGCTGAAGCAGTTCGATGCGGCGCTGGAAAGTTTCGACAAGGCGCTGACGCTCGATCCGGGCAATATCGAAGCGCTATCCAACCGCGCCATCGTCAACTGGGACGATCTTGGCCGCTACGAACCCGCGCTGGCGGATCGCGAGAAGGTGCTGGCGCTGGAGCCGGAGCGTCCTTATGCGCGCGGCGAGTTGCTGCACATGAAGATGCAGGTCTGCGACTGGAATGGCTATGAAGAGCAGTGCGCGCTGATCGACCAGGCCATTCGCGCGGGCAAGCGTGTGATGCGCCCCTTTGGCTATCAGGCCATGTCCCAGTCGCCTGCCGACCTGCGGACCTGTTCGGAGATTTTCGCGCGCGACATCTATCCCGCCATGCCCCCCTTGCGGTCTGAGGCTGGAACTGGCCGCGATCGCATCCGGATCGGCTATGTCTCCGGCGAATTCCGCGACCAGGCGACCGCGCAACTGATGGCGGGTCTGTACGAGCAACACGACCGCGACCGTTTCGAGATCGTCGCCTTTGACAGCGGCTGGCACAATGACGGTCCGATGCGCCGCCGTCTCGCGGCCGCGTTCGGGCGGTTCATCGACATCGCGCAACTGTCGGACGAAGAAGCTGCCCGGGCCATCGCGAAGGAAGATGTCGACATCCTCGTCAATCTCAACGGCTATTTCGGCGATCAGCGCATGGGCGTCTTCGCGCATCGCCCCGCTCCGGTACAGGTGAATTATCTCGGCTTCCCTGCGACCCTGGGGGCGGAGTATATGGATTACATCCTGGCCGATCGCATCGTGATCCCCGAGGACGAAGCGCAGTTCTACGCCGAAAAAATCGTCTGGCTTCCGGACTCCTATCAGGTCAATGATTCCAAAAAGGCGATCGCTGACAAGGTCCCCAGCCGTACGGAGGCGGGGCTGCCTCCCGACGCCTTTGTGTTCTGCAACTTCAACCAGAGCTACAAGCTTACGCCTCAGACCTTCGCCGCCTGGATGCGCATTCTCGGGAATGTGCCCGGCAGCGTGTTGTGGCTGTGGCAAAGCGGTAGCGGGCCACTGGAAAATCTCCGGCGCGCGGCGGCGGCGCAGGGCATAGAGCCGGACCGGCTGATTTTCGCACCGGGTCTGCCGGTGGCGCAGCATCTGGCGCGTCTCAGGCTGGCCGATCTGTTCCTGGATTCGCTGCCCTACAATGCCCACACCACGGCCAGCGACGCGCTGTGGGCGGGTCTGCCATTGTTGACCTGCCGCGGCACCGCATTTCCGGGCCGGGTGGCTGCCAGCCTGCTGACCGCGGCAGGCCTTCCGGAGCTCATCACCGAAAACATGGCCGACTATGAAGCCCGCGCGGTCGCGCTGGCCCGCGATGCCGCCCAGTTGAAGATGATCCGGCACAAGCTGGCGCAGAACCGGCTGACCTGTCCGCTGTTCAATACCAGCCTGTTCCGGCGCAACATCGAAGCGGCCTACAGCACCATGTGGGACATCTGCCGGCGCGGCGAACCGCCCCGCAGTTTCGCGATCTAGATCGCGCGGCGGCGAAACAGGAAAAGCGCCAGCCCGGCGATCATCGCCACGGCAAGGCCTGTCGTTTCGACGCCCAGTTGCGGCGAAGCCGCACTGTTCACCGCCGCGAGCGCGGGCACAATCGTTGCGGCGAAGACCAAAAGCCCAATGACCCCGCGCATGAAAGCCCCCGCCATCACTCACCGAAAGCCTGGCCGCGATTGGCGCGGTACTCAATGCCGGGCTGGTTTCAACCTTAACTTCCCCGCCCGGCTGCCGCGAATTCTGCATCGCAGCAGATGCGCGGCGCTTGCCTTTGCCAGCCCCTCCCACGCATATTTTGCTTAAGGACGGAACTGTCCCGATAACAAACAGGCGGCAGGCACTGCCGCGATAAAGACCGTGAAGAGGGGCCCATGGCGCATATACCAGGACGCGTGATGACACTTGCCATCGCGGTGGCGGCGGCGGGCGCGCTGGGCTTGTGGGGCGACGCCGTAGCTCAGAATGCGACAGGACCCTTCACCGAGGCGCAGGCCGATGCGGGCCAGAATGCCTATAACGGCAACTGCGCCGCCTGCCACCAGCCCAACCTCGCAGGCGCGGACGAGGCGCTGCCGCTCGCCGGCCCGAATTTCATGCGCACCTGGGGATCGCGCAGCGCCGCCGATCTTTTCAATTTCATCCGCGCCTCCATGCCCTATGGCCGGGGCGGCTCGCTGGACAACAGGACCTATGCCGACATCACCGCCTTTATTCTGAAGGCCAATGGCGCAAAGGGCAGCAATACGGCCTTCACCGGCGCGGGCGGGGTCCGCATCGGCAGCATCGCCAATGGCGTTATTCCGGAAGCCATCGCCCGTTCGAGGGGCATCACGCGCGCCAGCGACGATTCGGCACCGGCGGACGCATTCCAGACGACCTATTTCCCGGTGCGCCCTTTCACCCTCACCATGGAAGGCAATATCAGGAACTACACGCCGGTCACCGATGCGATGATGCGTCATCCCGCCGATGGCGACTGGCTGATGGCGCGGCGCAATTATCAGGGCTGGAGCTACAGTCCGCTCAATCAGATCACGCCCGACAATGTGAAGCATCTGTCGCTCAAATGGGTCTGGGCGATGAATGAAGGCGGCGCCAGCGAGATCACGCCGATCATCCATGACGGCATCATGTTCCTCAGCAACACCGGAAACACCATTCAGGCGCTGAATGCGAAAACCGGGGAACTTCTGTGGGAGAACCGGGTCGGTCCCGCACCTGTCCGCGCCTATGGCGCCATGCGCAGCATCGGCGTCTATGGTGACAAGGTGTATTTCAACAGCATCGACGCCAAGCTCTATGCGCTGGACGCCCGCACCGGAAAGATCGTTTGGACCACGGAGATCGCCGACGCCACACATTCCAACACGGGCGGCGTCATCATTATCAACGGCAAGGTTCTGTCGGGTTTGACCGGCTGCGGCCGCCGCCCGGCAAAGGATCACTGCTTCATCAGCGCCTATGACGCGAACACGGGCAAGCAATTATGGAAATTCACCACCGTGGCGCTGAAAGGCACGCCCGGCGGCGACACCTGGGGCGATCTGCCCGATGCCCAGCGCGCGGGCGCGGAAACCTGGATCGCGGGCACCTATGATCCCGATTCCAACACGACTTATTGGGGTACTGCGCAGGCAAAGCCCTGGCGGCGCGATCTGCGCGGTTCGGGTGATGGCGCGACGCTCTACGCCAACGCCACGCTCGCGCTTGATCCCGATACGGGAAAATTGAAATGGCATTACAGCCACGCGCCGGGCGAGTCGCTCGACCTGGACGAGGTGTTCGAGCGTGTGCTGGTCGATCATGGCGCCGAAAAATCGCTTCTCACCATCGGCAAGACCGGCGTGCTGTGGAAGCTGGACCGCATCAGCGGAAAATATCTGGGCTCGGTCGAGACCGTGTTCCAGAATGTCTATACCAGCATCGATCCGAAAGCCGGCATTCCCACCTATCGCAAGGACATCATCGACCAGAAGGTGGAAGATGAACTGTCATCCTGCCCGGGGCCGGAAGGCGGCCATGACTGGCCCGCCACCTCCTATCACCAACCCACCGATCTGATCGTGCTGCCGCTGTCGCAAAGCTGCGTGCTGATGCAGAGTTCGGGTTCGCAGCTTTATTTCGAGATGCCCGGCACGGATGGCAATATGGGCCGCCTGTCCGCCTATAATGCGAAGACGTTGCAGCCGGTATGGAGCTGGCAACAGCGCGCGCCCTTTCTGACGGGTGTGCTCAGCACGGGCGGCAATCTAGCCTTCATCGGTGACTTCGATCGCGTATTCCGCGCTGTCGACGTTCGCAACGGCAAGACGGTGTGGACCACGCGTCTTGGCACGACGGTGCAAGGCTATCCCGTCAGCTTCGCCGTCGATGGCAAACAGTATGTTGCTGTACCGACCGGTCTTGGCGGCGGCAGTCCGCAAGCGAAACCGACGACGATGTTACCGGAAGTTCATCGTCCTCTGAATGGACAGGCGCTTTATGTGTTTGCGCTTGAGGACTGAAAAACCGCGTAATTGATGGATTTTTCGATTGAAACCCGGCGGAACATTTGTTCAGCCGGGTTTCGTTCTTGACGCGGTGGCCGTCAACATTCTTTAAAAGCGCCGCAAAACGCCTGCGGGCGTTGTCCGTTCCTCGGAAACAGAAAGTTTCGATGCGTTCTCAAAGTCCCGCTCAAGCGCACGCGCAGAAGCCTGCCAATCCTGTCTTTCTGGTGCTTGCCGGTTTTCTCATGGTCATTTGCGCCATGGCGATGCGCGACAACAGCCTGCATGTGCCGCCGCTTGGATCGCTGCCGATCACGCAAATGGTTCAGCACGTCACTGCGGCTGCGCCTGTCGAAGTTTCGCCTTCGCTGTTCGACCAGGAAACCGCAATGGGGCCGCGCGCGCTGATGACGCGCTGGGATCCGCTGATCGCTGAAGCTTCACGGCGGTTCAAGGTGCCGGAGAAGTGGATTCGTGCCGTGATCCGGATGGAAAGCGGCGGCCGCACCGTGTTGCAGGGCGATATGCCGATCACGTCCAGCGCAGGCGCGGTCGGGATCATGCAGGTGATGCCGGGCACTTATGAGGAAATGCGTCAGCAATACCGTCTGGGCGACGATCCTTTCGACCCACGTGACAACATCATGGCGGGTACCGCCTATCTGCGCTGGCTGCACGGCAAATATGGATATCCGGCGATGTTTGCCGCTTACAACAATGGTCCCGGCAATCTGGAGAACCACCTCAGCAAGGGCGCCCAGCTTCCGGCTGAGACCCGCAATTATATCGCGGGTATCGCGAAACTGCTGGGCACCGGCGCGGCCATGGCTGCGGATAAGGTGAAATTCACCCGCCCCGACGGCACGCCGGTCTGGATCGAAATCGCGACCATCAGCGGCCTGCGCGCCGCGCTGCCGGGCGAGTTCGGCGACGATGTGCAGGCGGTGCTCAATATCGGCGCCCAGCGTCAGGCCGTTCGCGAAGATCTCGCCACGGTCACCACGCTGCTGCGCGGCCGCAGCGGTTAGGAAACGGATCTGCCCTGCCCGCATAAGCGGGCAGCCGGCTCTCAGCCGGTCTTCCCACCCAGCTCATCCTCAATATGAGCAGTGATGATCTCGTCGAAACTTTTTTCTGCCTGAAAGCCCAGCGATGTAGCGCGCGAGGCATCGAAATTGCGCGGCCAGCCCGCCACCAGCTTCGCCACAGCCGGATCGGCTTCCCGCTTGATCAGCGCCACCGCCTTGTCACCTGCCGCGCGGCGCAACGCCTCAATCTCCTCGCCCACCGTGGCGGAAATTCCCGGCATGGTCAGATTGCGCCGCGCTCCCAGCTTCGCCGTATCCAGCGTCGCGGCATGGAGCAGGAAGTTCACCGCCGCGCGCGGGGAGGCGAACCAGTGGCGCGTCTGCTCGCTGACCGGCAGCTTGGCTTCCTTGCCCGACAGCGGCTCGCGCAGGATGCCCGAGAAGAAGCCCGACGCCGCCTTGTTGGGCGCGCCCGGCCGCACGCAGATGGTGGGCAGGCGGATGCCGATGCCGTCGAAGAAGCCGCGGCGGCTGTAATCGGCCAGCAGCAATTCGCCCATCGCCTTCTGGGTGCCATAGCTCGACAGCGGCGTATGGAAGAAATCGTCGGGAATCGCATCGGGAAAGGGTTCCCCAAAAATCGCGATGGACGATGTGAACACCAGCTTGGGCTTGTAACGGGTTTTCAGATTCTCCTGCCGGATCGCCTCGAACAGCGCACGGGTGCCATCGAAATTGACCCGATACCCCTTGTCGAAATCCGCTTCCGCTTCGCCCGACACAATGGCGGCCAGATGAAAGATCAGGTCCGGCTTGTCGGCGATCAGCTTTTCCGCGGCGCCCGGATCGGACAGGTCGGTCACCACGCTGCGGGTCTTCGCGGGCGCGCCTTGCGGAATGGAGGCTTCGACCACATCGCTTAAAACCAGGCTGTCGATGGTGCCCGGCAGCCGTCCGGCGATCAGCGCCTCGGTCAGCTTGCGCCCCACCATGCCGGCCGCGCCGATGATCAGGATTTTCATGCCCATTTCCCGCTTTCAATTTTTGCTGGTGGCAATCACTATCTGGAAACCTTCCTTTTTTCGAGGCGTGGCATGAAGAAAATTCTGGCTCTGGGCGCGGGAATTTCGGCGCTGCTGGCCTGTTCGCCTCCGGCCTCCTCGCCCCCGCCCCGGCCCAACCCTTTTGCCGTGGTTTCAAGCCTGCCCTACCACGCTCCGCCTTTCGACAAGATCAAGGATAGTGACTATGGCCCGGCGCTCGAACTGGGCATGAAGCAGCAGGCGGCGGAGATGGATGCGATCGCCGCGAATCCCGCCGCACCCACCTTCGACAATACCATTGTGGCGATGGAACAATCCGGCCGTATGCTGGACCGGGCCGGCAACGCCTTCTTCGCGGTTGTGCAGGCCAACACCAATCCTGCGCTGGACAAGGTCCAGGCCGATATCGCGCCGAAACTGGCCGCACATCAGGACTCCATCTACCTCAATGAGAAACTATTCGCCCGCGTCAAGACGCTCTACGACAACAGCGCCAGCCTGAACCTGAATGCCGAGCAGCTTCAGGTTCTGAAAATCTATTATCGCCAGTTCGTCCATGCGGGAGCACTGCTGTCCGATCCCGACAAGGCGAAGCTGCGCGACATCAACAAGCGCGCCGCGACTCTGGAAACCGCCTTCCAGCAAAAACTGCTGGCCGCCACCAAGGCAGGCGCGCTGGTGCTCGACAGCAAGGACGAGCTTGCCGGGTTCAGTGATGGCGAGATTGCCACCGCTGCGAACGAAGCGAAGACGCGCAAGCTGGACGGCAAGTTCGTCATCCCGCTGCAGAACACGACCCAGCAGCCCGCGCTGCTGTCCTTGTCCGATCGCGCGGTGCGCGAAAGACTGTTCAATGCCCGCTGGACCGCGACGGAAAAGGGCGACAAGAACGATACCCGCGCCAGCATTGTCGAAATCGCCCAGTTGCGCGCGCAGAAGGCGAAGCTGCTGGGCTATCCCAGCTATGCGGCCTATGCCCTTTACGACCAGATGGCCGAAACGCCGGAGGCGGTACAGAAATTCCTCAAGGCGCTGATCGGCCCGACCGCCCGCAAGATCAAACAGGAATCCGCGCTGGTGCAGGCCGCCATCGACAAGGAGGGCAAGCATTTCGACCTGAAGCCCTGGGATTGGCAGCGCTACGCCGAACAGGTGCGCAAGGAACGCTATGACCTGGATGAAAACCAGCTCAAGCCCTATTTCGAACTGAACACGGTGCTGGAAAAGGGCGTGTTCTATGCGGCGACCCGCCTCTATGGCATCACCTTCAAGGAGCGCAAGGACATCCCGGTCTATCATCCCGATGTGCGGGTGTTCGAAGTGTTCGAGGAGAATGGCACGCCACTCGCCCTGATGTATTTCGACTATTTCAAGCGCGACAACAAATCCGGCGGCGCCTGGATGAGCAATTTCGTGGGCCAGTCCAAATTGTTCGGCACAAAGCCGGTGGTATTCAATGTCGCCAATTTCACCAAGCCCGCGCCGGGGCAGCCGGTGTTGATCAGCTTCGACGACGTCACCACCATGTTCCATGAGTTCGGCCATGCGCTGCACGGCATGTTCGCGGACCAGACCTATCCTCTCGTATCGGGCACCAATGTCGCGCGGGACTTTGTGGAATTCCCGTCCCAGTTCAACGAACATTGGGCGCTTTATCCCGATGTGCTGAAGAACTACGCGCTCCATTACCAGACGCATCAGCCAATGCCTGCCGGGCTGGTGGACAAGATCAAGCGTTCACAGGTCTGGGGCCAGGGCTATGCGCTGGGCGAATTGCTGGCGGCGTCCGAACTGGACCTGCAATGGCACGACCTGGCCGCCGACGCGCCGAAACAGGATGTGGATGCATTCGAGGTGCAGGCGCTGAAGAAAACCGGCACGGATTTCCCCAACGTCCCGACCCGCTATCGCACCAGCTATTTCCTGCACATCTGGTCCAACGGCTACGCCGCCGCCTATTACGCCTATCAGTGGACGGTGATGCTGGATACCGATTCCTATTCCTGGTTCGAGAAGAATGGCGGCCTGACCCGCGCCAACGGTCGGCGTTTCCGCGACCTCATCCTGTCGCGGGGCCATACGCTGGATTACGGCCCCATGTTCCGCGCCTTCTACGGCAAGGACCCCGATGTCGGTCCGATGCTGAAACATCGCGGCCTCACGCCGGGCTGACCATTTGTTGCGGAGCCCGTTTCGATACCCCCAAGCTATTGGGGTGGCGAACAAAGGTTATCGTCAAGGGAAAGAAGTAAACGATCCAGTAACCATAATTGCCCTTCATGGCATTCGCCGCAGCCATGAAGTATGGCGGAATGGTACCTGATGGGACCGCGGCGCTGGAGGTTCAAATGAGCGATCAGGTTTTCGCAGACGGGCTCAGCGCCATCATGTCGGTCGCCGGAACGGTGCGCCTTGACCTGGTTTCCTATTCGCCGACCGAGAAGGACGCGCGCGGCCAGCCGCTTCTGGTGTTCCGCCAGCGGGTCGTTATGCCCGCGGATGCCTTCCTAGCCGCTGCGGAAAAAATTCATGAAGTCGCGCGCGCTATCCGCCCCGTAACAGCGCGTCCGCGCGATGAACCTCCCGCGCCCGAGCAATCCGCCGGACCGGTTCTGGTCGAACCGGCACTGTCCGCGCCATCCGCACCCGCGTCCCCACCCACACGGCCCTTTCCTTAAGGCCGTGTGATGAGCGCCGCACCTCCCAACAATTCTGCGGCTTCCGGACCCAGGGCGGGACCGGCGATGGATGATTTGCCGCCCGGCCTGTCGGCTTGCGAACAGACCGGCCTGAAGGGCCTTGCCGCCATCGCGCGCAACATGGGCCTGGACTGGAGCCTGCCGCGCCTGCTGCATGTCCATGGCTGCGACCGAGAGCCTGATGCGGAAGAGCTGGCGCGCGCCGCCCGCGCCGAAGGCCTGCGGGCTTTCGTTCACAAACTGGATTGGCAGCGCCTGCAACGTTTCGCGCGGCTGACGCCGTTCCTGGCGCGCCTGAACAATGGCGCCTATGTCGTGGTGCTGCAAACCGCCCCCCAAACCGACACGGCGGGCGAGGCGGTGGTGATGTTCAATCCCCGCGCCCCCGAAGCCAACCAGTTTCCGGTGCCGCGCGCGGAATTCACCACCCACTGGACCGGCGAGATCATCCTTCTCAAGCGCGTGCACAAGCTGACAGACACCGACCGGCGCTTTGCGCTGGGCTGGTTCGTGCCGGAATTCTGGCGCCAGCGCGCCCTGTTGCGCAACGTCGTGATCGCTGCGCTTGCCATGCATGTGCTGGCGCTGGCGGTGCCGGTATTCTTCCAGATCGTGATCGACCGGGTACTGGTCTATCTCAGCATCTCCACTCTCATCGTGGTGGCGGTTGGCGTCAGCATCGCCATCGGCTTCGACGCCATATTGGGCTGGCTGCGTGGCTATTTCGTGCTGCGTACCGCCAGCCGCATCGATATCCGGCTGGCGCGGGCCAGCTTCCAGCACTTGATGGGATTGCCGATCGGATTTTTCGAGAATGCGCTGGCGGGCGTGGTGACAAAGCACATGCAGCAGGGCATCCAGATTCGCGAGTTCCTCACCGGTCGCCTCTTGACCACCCTGCTCGACCTTCCGGCGCTGATAGTGTTCCTGCCGCTGATGGCCTGGTACAGTATGTGGCTCACCGGAGTCGTGCTGATCGTCACGTTTATTCTGGCAGGTATCATCGCCGCGATGATCGGCCCGTACCGCCGCCGCTTGAAGAAGCTCTACGAGGCGGAAGCGCAGCGCCAGTCGCTGCTTGTCGAGAGCGTGCATGGCATGCGCACCGTCAAGTCGCTCAATCTGGAGCCACGCCGCCAGGAAGCGTGGGACAGCGCCGCCGCCGAAGCGGTGCGGACCTATGTCCAGGTGGGAAAAATCTGTCTATTCGCCAACAGCGTGTCGCAATTCATCGAGCGCGCCCTGACCGTCACTATCGTGGTGGTGGGCGCTTTCCTGGTCTTCCGCCATAACCTGACGGTCGGGGGTCTGGTGGCGTTCAACATGCTGTCGTCGCGGGTCACAAGTCCTGTGCTGCAACTGATCGGCCTCTTGAACCATTATCAGGAAGCTCTGATGTCGGTGCAAATGCTGGGCGAGATCATGAACCGTCCTGTGGAAATGAGCCACCGGCGCGGCCTGACCCCGGCCTTGCGCGGTGACATTGAACTGGACCACGTCACCTTCCGCTATCCGGGCACCGAACAGCCGGCGCTGCGCGATTTCTCAGCCCGCATTCCCGCGGGCAGCATGGTCGGCATTGTCGGACGCAGCGGATCGGGCAAGACGACGCTTTCGGCTTTGCTGCAGGGACTTTATTATGTTGGAGAGGGCGCGATCCGCATCGACGGCCACAATATCCGCGATATCGACCTGGCTTATCTGCGCAGCCAGAGTGGCGTGGTGCCCCAGGATCCGTTCCTGTTCCGCGGCACCATCCGCGACAACATCCGCATGGGCGAACCCACCGCCAGCCTGGAGGACATCGTGCGGGCGGCGCGCATGGCGGGCGCAGACGAGTTCATCCAGCAACTGCCCAAGCGCTATGACACCGAGCTTGAGGAAGGCGCGGTCAATTTGTCCGGCGGCCAGAAGCAGCGCCTTTCTATCGCCCGCGCCCTGCTGCGCCGCCCCCGCATTATCATATTCGACGAGGCGACCAGCGCGCTTGATCCCGACAGCGAGGCGGTGGTGGTGCGCAACCTCGCCGAGATCGCCAGGGGCCGCACCGCCATCGTCATCTCGCATCGTTTGCAGACCATTCGCGACGCCGACATCATCTTCGTGCTGGACGAGGGCAGGCTGGCCGACAGCGGCACCCATGCAGCGCTGCTGGCGCGCAATCCTGTTTATCGCCAGCTCTGGGCGCAGCAGACGGGACGGCCCGCATGAGCGCGCCGGGCTCGATGAAGGACGCGGGCACTTCCCTGCGCGATATCCTGGCGGGCCGCTGGCAACGGTTGGACCGCTGGATCGATTCCCGTTTTCAGGATGACTTCGCCCACCAGGACGACAATATCGCCCATGGCTTCAAGCCGGATGCAGTGGCGATCGAGGAGGCGCCGGTGCCGGTGTCGGCCAATGCCGCGCTCTATACCGTGATAGCGCTGCTGCTGGTCGCCATGCTTTGGGCTGTGTTCGGCTCGGTGGACCGCATCGTGGTAGCGCCTGGTAAGATCGCCACCCGCACACCATTGATTGTGATGCAGCCTTTCACCACCTCACGCATCCTCGGGATCGCCGTGGTACCCGGCGATCATGTGCGCAAGGGCCAGGTGCTGGTGAGCTTCGATCCTGCCTTCGCCCAGGCCGATGTCGCCTCGCTGCGCCACAAGGTCGAACGCACCACCGCCCAGATCGCGCGGCTTGAGGCGCAGCTTGGCGGCGCGCCCTTCGCGCCGGAAGCGGGCGCGGAATGGGAGACGCAAGGCCAGATTTATGCTCAGGAAAGCGCCACCTATGCCGCCGAGATGGCGCAGCGCGACAGCCGGTCGCGTTCGGTCGAATCCCAGTTGCGGGCGCAGCAGAGCGCGCTGACCAGTCTCTCCCAGCAGCGCGAGATGTCCTACAAGGTGGTGGATATCTACAAGCGGCTGGCCGACCAGAAGGCGGGCGCGCCGCTGGACGTGATGCGGGCGCAAAGCAATGCGCTGGAAATCGATACCAAACTCACCGGCATGACCGGCGATATCCGCAAGCTGGAGGAGCAGCGCGCCGAACTGGCGGCGGAACGGCGCGCCTTCCTCGATAAATGGCGCAGCGATCACAACCAGCAACTGGTGCAGGCCCGTCAGGAATTCGCCGAGGCGTCGGAAACCCTCAATAAGGCGCAGCGCTTAAGGGAGTTCACCCAGTTGCGCGCTCCGGCCGACGGCACGATCCTGGAAATCGCCAACCGTTCGGTGGGTTCGGTGCTGCGCGAGGCCGAGACCCTTCTGACCCTGGTGCCCGATGGCGCCAAGCTCTATGTCGAGGCCAATGTGCCTTCGCGCGACATCAGTTATGTAAAGGTGGGCGACGAGGTGCAAGTCAAGCTGGAGGCCTATCCGTTCCAGCGCCAGGGCACGCTCAATGGCAGGCTCAATGTTCTCAGCGCCGATTCCATCCAGCTCAAGGAAGGCGACCAGACAAGACTGGTCTATCGCGCCCAGGTGGAATTGACGGATTCGCCGCGCGCCATCGCGGCGCGGAGGTTCCGTGTCCGGCCCGGCCTTGTCGCCACGGCGGAGATCAAGACCGGCGACCGTTCCATCGCGGAATATGTGCTGGACCCGATGCTGCGCACCGCGCATGAAGGTATGCGCGAGCCATAAGGTGGTTCAATGCGCCCGCCGCCGCGCGAAATGCGAGCGGGCTAGTTCACCGCCAAGACTTCCCGCGAACGCGCCCAGGAACATCCCAGCCAGGATATCCGACAGGAAATGCCAGTCGCCCACCAGCAGCAACGTGGCCAAGACCGCCAGCGCGGCAAGCACCAGCGGCAACCGGTCCGGATAAACCCGTGCGAACACAAACAGCATGGTGGCCACCAT
>JAFIHO010000200.1 GCA_017849395.1 Hyphomicrobiales bacterium | reverse complement strand
GAACCGCCTTCCTCGATATTGCGGGCTGCGCCGAAGAAGCGCTGGGGGCGCTGCAACGCGTTGGCGTCCACGCCGCCGGTCAGCACCTTGCCCGATGAGGGAACAACGGTGTTGTAGGCACGGCCCAGGCGGGTGATGGAGTCCAGCAGGATCACCACATCGCGCTTGTGTTCGACCAGGCGCTTGGCCTTCTCGATCACCATTTCCGCGACCTGGACGTGGCGCGTCGCCGGTTCGTCGAAGGTGGAGGAGATCACCTCGCCCTTCACGGTGCGCTGCATGTCGGTCACTTCTTCCGGGCGTTCGTCGATCAGAAGAACGATCAGATAGACTTCCGGGTGATTGGCGGAAATCGCCTTGGCGATGTTCTGCAGGATGACCGTTTTACCCGTGCGCGGCGGCGCGGTGATCAGCGCGCGCTGGCCCATGCCCTGGGGCGATACGATGTCGATCACCCGGCCGGTCTTGTCCTTGATGGTCGGGTCTTCCAGTTCCATCTTCAGCCAGCGCGTGGGATAGAGCGGCGTCAGATTGTCGAAATGGACCTTGTGCTTGATCTGCTCGGGGTCCTCGAAATTGATGGTCGAGACCTTCAGCAGCGCGAAATAGCGTTCGCCTTCCTTGGGGGCGCGGATCGGGCCTTCCACCGTGTCGCCGGTGCGAAGCCCGAAGCGGCGGATTTGCGAGGGCGAGCAATAGATGTCGTCCGGGCCGGGCAGATAGTTGGATTCCGGGGAGCGCAGGAAGCCGAAACCGTCCTGCAATATTTCCACCACGCCGGTGCCGGTGATCTCGACATTGCGTTCGGCCAGTTCCTTGAGGATGGCGAACAGCATGTCCTGCTTGCGCATGGACGATGCGTTCTCGATCTCCAAATCCTCTGCGAAAGCCAGCAGGTCTGCGGGTTTCTTGTTCTTCAGTTCCTGCAGCTTCATCGCCTGCAGGCCGTCTGGGACAGTCATTGGGGGCACCAGTGGGGGAAGGGGAAAATCGCTCCGCGAAACCGGGACGGTCCCGGACACGCTATCGATAAGGTTGGTTTCGGCCCGCTCCGGTTATTCCGGTTCCGGCTGCGCCGGCAGCCTGCGGGTCAAGGAGAACGAATGGAATATAGACTGATTTGGCCCGCTTGCAAATAGTGCTGAAGGGCCTGTCAGCGCACACCAGCTTTCTTCCCCCGCATGGCGAAGCCATTGGCGGGGGGAGATGTCCGCTGCGCGCGAGCGCGTAGCGGACAGAGGGGGGGATTCTTAAAAAGGCTTAACCACAACCAGGATGACGATGAAGATCATCAAGAGGGCCGGAACCTCGTTCATCACACGCCAGTAAGTCGCGCTGCGGGTATTCGCGTCCCGGGCAAAAGCCTTCACGCCCCGCACCAGCATGCCGTGGATCGCGCTCAGGCCGATCACCAGCAGGAATTTCACTTCCAGCCAGCCCTGCTCATAAACATGCATAACCCAGGCCAGAAGGGGACCCAGAATCCAGACCGTGATCATGGAAGGGTTGATGATACCGCGCAGCAATTTTCGCTCCATCACCTTGAAGCGTTCACTCTCCGGCGTGCCGGGCAGGGTCTGGGTGTGATAGACGAACAGCCGCGGCAGATAGAGCATGCCGGCCATCCAGGTGATGACCGCGATGATGTGCAGCGCCTTGATCCACAGCACATAGCCGGTCAGGACATCGCGCAGGGATTCCATCATCCGCTCTTGAAGCCGCAGCGGCCGAATTGTGCCGGGCAGATGCGCCCGCCGCCGTCATTGATCACAGTGTCGTTTGCCAGCGCCTTGCGGACAAGGCCCGCCAGCCCGGCGATGAAATCCGCCTGTATGCCCGCCGTCCCGGCGCGGAGATAATCGGGCACACCGCTTTCGCGCGCCAGCTTCGCATATTCGATGTCCAGCTCGACCAGCGTCTCGGAATGTTCGCTAACAAAGGCGACGGGCGCGATGATCACGCCCTTGCCTTCGGACCCCGCGCGGCGGATTTCCGCGTCGGTGGCGGGGCCGATCCATTCCATCGGACCGACCCGGCTCTGGTAGCAGACTTGCCAGTCGATACCGGGCAATTCCGCCGCGATGGCCCTGGCGCTTTGCTCCACCTGCCATTGGTATGGGTCGCCGCGCGCGATGGTGCGCTTCGGCAGACCGTGCGCCGATAGCAGCAGGCGGTAGGAAACATCCGGCCGTATCTTGTCCAGCTCGGCCCGTATGCGCGCCACCATGGCCTGGATGAAACCGCGCTCCGCCGGATAGCAGCAAACGGCACTGGCGGGTGCGGAAAGACCCACCTTTTTTGCCGCCCCCGCCCAGTCCTTCAGCGAAGAATCGCTGGTGGTGGTGGAATATTGCGGGTAAAGCGGCAGAAGCACGATGCGGTCCGGTGCAAAAGCGCGCACCGCACGCACCGTCTCATCGCTTCTGGGATGCCAGTAGCGCATCGCGATGAAAGCCTTCGCCTCCATCTCATGCGCCAGCGCGGCTTCCAAGGCCAGCGCCTGTGCTTCTGTCTCCGGCAGGATCGGCGAACGGCCACCGATCTGGTGATAGATTTCCTTTGCCACCGGCGCGCGCCGGCGCGAGATCAAACGCCCCAGCGGCAGGCGTAGCAGGCCGGGCAGGGCGATGATCGCCGGATCGGAAAACAGATTGCGCAGAAACGGCTCGACCGCTTCCGGACTATCCGGCCCACCCAGATTGAACAGGACGACCGCAACCTTCATCGGTCGGCACGTACCCGTGCGATCAATTGCTCGACATGCGCGATGGGCGTGTCGGGCAAGATGCCATGGCCCAGATTGAAGATATGGGCCTTGCCTGCCGTCGCGGCCAGAATGTCGTCCACAGCCTTATCCAAAGCCGGGCCGCCCGCGATCAGGGCAATGGGATCGAGATTGCCCTGTATCGCGGTCTTCAGATGCCTCGACGCCCAGCCCATCGGCGCGGCGGTATCCAGCGATATCGCATCCACGCCGGTCTTGCGCGCATAGGCCTTGTATCCCTCCAGCGTGGCGGCGCGGGGAAAACCGATGATCTTTGCGTCCGGTCTTGCCTTGCGCACCTTGGCGACGATTTTTTTCGTCGGGGCGATCACCACCTTCGCGAACAGGGCGTCGGGAACACCGCCCGCCCAACTGTCGAAGATTTGCACCGCGTCGGCGCCCGCCTCCAGCTGACGGATCAGATGGAAGGCGACACACTCACCTAGAATATCCAGAAGATATCCAAAGCCCTTGGGATCGCGATACGCCCACAGCTTGGCCGCGCGCTGTTCGTCACCGCCCGCGCCTGCAGCCAGGTAGGTCGCCAGGGTCCAGGGCGCGCCCGAGAAACCCAGCAGGGTCGTCTCGTCCCCAAGTCCCTCGCGCGTGCGCTGCAACGCCTCATACACGGGCGCGAAGTAGGCAGCCCAATGATCGCGATCCTCATCAAAGCCCCTGGCGCTGGTCACAGGCTCCAGGCTCGGTCCCTCGCCCTCGGTGAACGTCACCTTACGCCCAAGGGCCTCAGGCACCGTCAGAATGTCGGAGAACAGGATTGCCGCATCAAAGCCGAAACGCCGGATCGGTTGCAGGGTCACTTCGGCGGCATAGCGCGGCGTCAGTGCCATCTTCCAGAAACTGCCCGCCTCGGCGCGGAGGGCGCGATATTCCGGCAGATAGCGTCCCGCCTGCCGCATCAGCCAGATCGGCGGAACAGGGGAAGATTTTCCTTCTAGGACTCCCAACACCTTCCGGTCAGACTTCAAAACAAGACTCCTAGTAATAGGATGGTGAAGATGATGTTAGGCCTGTGATCTGTGGGCCATTCGGTGGGCAGGACCTTGGCTTAGAACGATAAGCAAACCGACTCAAGCATTTGCCTTTTTTGGCCGCCGCCAATCCTGTCCCCATTCCGCTCCATCCGGGGCACCTCGCCATCCACACACGTCCAGCCCTTGCCGGGCTTTGTTGATATCGGCTATGGCCCGGTGGGCAAAAAGGCCAGCTTCTGTGGATCGAAAATTCCATATTCACATGGTTTCGGACTCGACCGGTGAGACCCTCAACGCCATGGTCACCGCCGCTCTGGCCCAGTTTGACGACGTTAATGTGCAAGTTCATTCCTATGCCCTGGTGCGCAGCGAACATGCGCTCGGCCGGGCGCTAGATCATATCGCCATCGCGCCGGGCCTGGTATTCTTCACCCTGGCCAATGAGAGGTTGCGCTCCAAACTGGTGGCCCGTTGCGACGAATTGCTGCTGGACTGCATCGACATCCTGGAAGGCCCGGTCACGTCCCTGCGCCAGTTCCTGGGCGCGTCGGCAACCCACAAGGTCGGCCGCCAGCATGAGATGAACCAGCGCTATCTGGACCGGATCGAGGCGCTGGACTTCACCATCCAGCATGACGATGGCCAATCGCTGGACACCCTGGACAATGCTCAGGTCATCCTGACGGGGGCCAGCCGCACCTCAAAAACCCCGACCTGTGTGTATCTGGCCATTCGCGGGGTGCGCGCCGCCAATGTGCCGCTGGTGCCTGGCGTGCCCGCCCCGCCCGCGCTGCTCAATGCGCGGGGTCCCCTTGTGGTCGGTTTGTGGGTATCCCCCGACCGGCTGGTGCAGGTGCGGCGCAACCGGCTCACCAGCATGGGTGAAACCCGCAACAGCACCTATATCGATATCGATGCGGTGCGCGCCGAAGTTGCCGCCACGAAACAATTGTTCGAGCGCCATGACTGGCCGACCATCGATGTCTCCCGCCGCTCCATTGAGGAGACGGCGGCGACTATCCTCAACCTGCTGACCGAACGGGCGGAAACGACCGCGTGAGCCCCCTGATCCTGGCGTCCGCGTCTGCCAGCCGCGCCGCGATGCTGCGGGCTGCGGGCGTGGCATTCCGGGCATCGCCCGCCGATCTGGACGAAGCCAGGCTGATGGAGGATTTGCAGGCGCGCGGTGCGACCACCGCCGAGATCGCAGTGCGGCTGGCGGCGCAAAAGGCGATGGCCGTGTCGCGGCAGGAGCCGGGCGCCCTGGTGCTGGGCGGTGACACCGTCGTGATGTTCCAAGGCGACCTGATCGGAAAATGCCCGGACATGGCCGGGGTGGAGGCGCTGCTGCGCCGCCTGTCGGGCAAAGGCCATGTGCTGGTCAGCGGCGCGGCGCTGGCGCGCGACGGCAAGGTACTGTGGAGCCATGCCAGCCCGGTGCGCCTGACCATGCGGGTCCTGAGCGATGCGTTCCTGGCGGATTATCTGGCGGCGGAAGGCGACGCGCTGCTGTCCACGGTGGGCTGCCACCGTTTCGAAGGCCGGGGGGCGCAGCCTTTCCAGACGGCGGAAGGGGATTATTTCTCGGTGCTGGGACTGCCGCTGCTGCCTGGGCTGGCGGTGCCGAGCAGGGGCGGCATTGAGATGTCATGAAGCTGACCGGCAAGGGCAGGATCGCGGGGATCGCGGGTTGGCCGGTGCGCCATTCGGTGTCGCCGGTTCTGCATGGCCATTGGCTGGCCGAGCATGGCCTCGATGGCGCGATGGTGCCGCTGGCGGTGCGGGCGGAGGATTTCGCAACGGTCGTCGATGCCATTCGCCGCGCCGGATTTGTGGGACTGAATGTAACGGTGCCGCACAAGGAGGCCGCCTTCGCGCTGGCGCATGACTGTGACGCGGCGGCCAAAAGCGCGGGCGCGGCAAACCTGCTTGTGTTCCGTGGCGACCGTATCGAGGGCCGCAACACTGATGCGCTGGGTCTTGAAGCCTCGCTGCGGGAGAATATTGGCGGCCTGAACGGCAAAAGCGCGGTGCTGCTGGGTGCTGGCGGCGCGGCGCGGGGCGCGGTGCTGGCGCTTGCGGCGCTGGGCGCCGGCACGATCCATATCCTCAACCGCGATGCGGGCCGCGCGAAATCCCTGGCGGCGGCGCTGGCGCCGATGACACAGGCGAAGCTTTTGCCCGCCGCACTGACCGGCTGGGCCGATGCGGCGCATGACGCCGCTCTGCTGGTGAACAGCACCAGCGCGGGCATGGCGGGCCATCCGCCCCTCGATCTGGATCTTGTGCCGTTGCCTGCGAGGGCTGCCGTGTGCGACATCGTCTATAATCCGCTGGAAACCGATCTGCTCAAACGCGCCACCGCACGCGGCCATAAAACCATCGACGGGCTGGGCATGCTGATGCACCAGGCCGCGCCATCCTTCGAGGCGTTCTTCGGTGTGAAGCCCAAGGTGACACCGGCGTTGCGCGCGGCCCTGATCGAGGCGCTGGGTGTCCGCTAGACCGTTCGTGATCGGCCTGACCGGCTCGATCGGCATGGGCAAGAGCGAGACCGCGCGCCTGTTCGCCGCGCAGGGCGTTCCGGTGTTCGACGCCGATGCCGCCATCCACGCGCTGTATGCGCCGGGCGGCGCAGCGGTAGCGGCGGTGGAACAGGCCTTTCCCGGCACGACAAAGGATGGCGGCATCGACCGCGCCGTCCTGTCGCGGCGGGTGGTGGACAATCCGGCGGCCCTGGCGAAGCTGGAGGCGCTGCTGCATCCGCTGGTCGCCGCGGCGCGCGACCATTTTCTGGCGGAGAATGCGGGCGCTTCCGTCGTGCTGTTCGACGTACCGCTGTTGCTTGAAGCCGGTATTGCAACCGACGCGGTGGTGGTGGCCAGCGCCCCCGCCCATGTCCAGCGCGAACGGGTGCTGGCGCGCCCCGGCATGACGGAAGAAAAATTCACCCGCCTTCTGGCGCGCCAGATGAGCGACGCACAAAAGCGTCAACAGGCGCATTTCGTGGTGATGACCGACCAGGGCTTGGATCATGCCCGCGATCAGGTGAAAATGATTCTTGCGGCGATCAGGGACCGGCTCGCATAGCAGCGGGCAACAAGAGACCGGGAATGCGTGAGATAGTTTTCGACACTGAAACGACGGGATTCGAACCGGGCGAGGGCCACAGGATCGTCGAGATCGGCTGTGTCGAGCTGATGGATCATTTTCCCACCGGCAACACGCTGCAATTCTATCTCAATCCCGAACGCGATGTGCCCATCGAGTCCCAGCGGGTGCATGGCCTGTCGGCGGAATTTCTCAGCGACAAGCCCATCTTCGCGGCAGTGGCGGAGGAATTTCTCGCCTTCATCGGCGACGCGCCGCTGGTGATCCACAACGCCGCCTTCGACATCAAATTCATCAATGCCGAACTGGCGCGTGTCGGAAAAAATCCGATCCCGCTGGCTCGCTCCATCGACACGATCGAGATCGCCAAGCGCAAATTTCCCGGCGCGCGCTATTCGCTGGACGAGTTGTGCAAACGCTTCAGCGTCGATCTGTCGGCGCGCACCAAGCATGGCGCGCTGCTGGACGCCCAGCTTACGGCGGAAATCTATCTGGAACTGGTGGGCGGACGGCAGAAGGGCTTCATGCTTGCCCCCGAAGAGATCGCGGCGGCGGAAATCGTGGTCCGCGCGGCGCGCCAGCGGCCCGCAAGGCTGCCCTCCCGGGCCACGGCGGCAGAGCTGGAAGCCCATGCCGCCTTTGTGGCTGCGGAACTGGGGGCCGAAGCCCTTTGGAAGAAAATCAGCGCCTGAGCGCCCGGATCAGGCGTTGCCCATCGGCTGCTGGGCCTGCTGCGCCAGCCGGGCCTGATACAGCGCCACGAAATCGATCGGCTCGATCATCAGGGGCGGCATGCCGCCGTCGCGCGCCATGTCGGCGATGATGCGGCGGGCGAAGGGGAACAGCATGTGCGGCGCCTGAATGCCCAGGATCTGCTGGATCGCCTCGTCCGGGATATTCACGATGCGGAACAGGCCGGCATAGTTCAGTTCGATCAGGAACAGCGCCCGGCCCTCGGCGGTGGCGTTGACCCGGAACTTCATCTCGATCTCGAAATGCTCCGCATCCAGCCGCCGGGACTGGAGGTCCATGGAGAATTCGATCTGGGGCCGCTGGGTCAGGCCGTTGGGCGCGCCGGGATTCTCGAAGGACAGGTCCTTGATATACTGCGCCACGATCTGGAGTTGCGGCATGCCGGGCGCCCCATTGGCGGGGTTTTCGGTTCCTTCGCTGCTCATTCTTGCGGTCTTTCTGAAATTGGCCCCGCGCGCTAGCACGGATCGAAGCGGACTGACAAGCTGACCTGCGGCAAGTTGGTCCCGGGATTTGCCTTGAAGCCGGGTCGGGCGTTAAGTTTGGACATGGGACACAGGGCTGGCGGGCTTTCGGATCGTTAAGGATATGCCGGATACGCAAGTGCTTGGAATTCTCGTTCTCGCGATGATCGCGGGCGTTATCCTGTTTCGGCTCTACACCGTGCTGGGCCGCCGCACGGGACATGAGCCGCCGCCGCCCCAGTCAGGCCGCCTGCCCGGCAGCGACGCCGCGACGCCGCCCAAGCCCGTCATCGAAGCCGTGCCGCAATCGGGCGGGCAGGGCCTGGTCGATATCCAGCTCGCCGACCGCAATTTCGATACCGGCAATTTCCTGAAGGGCGCGCGCACCGCCTATGAACAGATCCTGGACGCGTTCCACAAAGCCGACCGCACCATCCTGCGTCCGCTTCTGTCGGACGAGGTATTTGCCGCGTTCGATCGCGCGATGGCGGACGGGCCGCAGAATGGTCCCGTCCTGACCGCCATAAAAGATGCGCGCATCGTGGGCTCGAGCCTGACCGGCGATCTGGCGGAAATCACTGTCGCCTTCACCTCTTCCTTTTCCGACGGCAAGGACGTCACCGATGTGTGGACCTTCGCGCGCCGGGTGACCGACGAAAATCCCAACTGGACCCTGACCGCAACGTCGGGCGACCTGCCGGAATGAAGTCAGGGGCGGTTGCCGCGCTGCTGGTGGCGCTGCTGGCCGCCGGATGCAGCACCACCCCGCCGGAGCCGGAAAAGCTGTCTCTCTCCCGCGTGTCCTTCGCGGCCCTTCCCGGCTGGGGCGCGGGTCTGGACGCATCGCTGGCCTCGTTCCGGCGCGGTTGCGCCCTGCTGAAGACCCAAGATGCCGGTGCGCCGATGGGCGGGGCCGGGTATGCCGGAACGGTGGGTGACTGGCTGCCGGCCTGCAACGACAGCGACGGCGATGCGCGGCATTTCTTTGAAAACGGCTTTACCCCGTATGCGGTATCGGGCGGTGTCGGTCTGTTCACCGGCTATTACGAACCACAGATCAATGGCAGCCGCACCCGACAGGGCCCCTTCCAGACGCCGGTGCTCGGCATTCCGCCCGATCTGGTCCGCGCCGATCTGGGGCAGTTCTCCGCCGCCTTGAAAGGCGAGCGCATTGCAGGCCGCCTGGTGGGCCAGCGGCTGGTGCCCTATCCCGACCGCGCCGCCATCTATGCGGGCAAGGCGGCAGCGCCGGTTATTCTTTACACGGATGATCCGGTGGCGCTGTTCTTCCTGCAGATTCAGGGATCGGGCCGGGTGCGTCTGGACGATGGCAGCATCACGCGCCTTGCCTATGCGGGCGACAATGGCCAGCCCTACACCGCCATCGGCCGCACCCTGGTGGCTGAGGGTGCGCTGACGCTCCAGACCGTGTCGCTGCAATCCATCCGCGCCTGGCTGAAGGCCAATCCGTCGCGCGCCCAGTCCGTGATGGAGACCAACAAGAGTTACGTGTTCTTCCGCGAAGCGCCGTTGGGCGATCGGCTCCTGGGCAGCCCCGGCACATTGGGCGCTAACCTGACGCCGCTGGCCAGCATGGCGGTGGATGCACGCATCCATGCGCTGGGCGTGCCGGTCTATGTCGTGGCGACGGGTGACGATCCGCTGACCGGCCTGCTGATCGCGCAGGATACGGGCGGCGCGATACGGGGCGCGGTGCGGGGCGATATTTTTTTTGGGTTCGGCGATCAGGCTGAAGCGCGGGCGGGCCGGATGAAAGCACCGGGCCGCATGTTCGTGCTGCTCCCCAATGCACTGGCCGCGAAGCTGGACCGGGATTGGCGCGCCTCATGAGCCGCCGCAAGGTCAGCGACGAAGAGCGCCGGGAGTTCGAGCGCGATTTCAGGGAAGCGCGCCCCAT
>JAFIHO010000199.1 GCA_017849395.1 Hyphomicrobiales bacterium | reverse complement strand
GCGCGCCAGCATCGCATCGCCGTCGCCTGTCGCTAGCACCCGCGCCGCCCCGATGGCGCTGTTCGCCTCGTCCGCATCACCCATGGCCGCAAAGCGCAGGTCATGCTTGGGCCGCCGCGTGCCGTCGCCTCGGCCGCCTTCCCCCCCGCCCCCGCCCCTGGTGTAAATTCTGTCCAGCCGAACCATGACAAACCGCCTCTTGCCCCCCAAATCCTAGCCGGTATGATCCGGCCCGCCCACCCTAACCAAGCCATCCCATGCCCGTCGAAGCCCCGGAAATCGTTGAAGTTGAAACCACCCGCGTCTCCTGCGAGGGGATCGGCGGCGCGCTGGGGCATCCGAAAGTCTATCTGGAAATGGGCGACGAAAATTTCGTCGAATGCCCCTATTGCGACCGCCGCTTTGTCCTGAAGGACGGCGCAGGCCACTCCCATTGAGTCGCCGGCATTGAGCGGCCTGAAAAAGGGCGACCATCTCTATCTGGTGGACGGCTCGGGCTATCTGTTCCGTGCCTATCACGCCCTGCCGCCCCTGACCCGCAAATCCGACGGTCTGCCCACGGGCGCGGTGTCGGGCTACTGCAACATGCTGTGGAAGCTGCTGGAGGACATGAAGGGCGGCGAGGCCCCGACCCATCTGGCCGTGATCTTCGATGCGGGCGAGAAGACCTTCCGCAATGACATCTACAAGGAATACAAGGCACACCGCCCGCCGCCACCCGAAGACCTGATCCCGCAATTTCCGCTGGTGCGCGATGCCACCCGCGCTTTCGGAATCTCCTGCATCGAAATGCCGGGCTATGAGGCCGACGACCTGATCGCCACCTATGCCGCTGTCGCGCACAGGGCGGGCGCGCGCACCACCATCATCTCCTCCGACAAGGATCTGATGCAGCTGGTGGTGGACGGCTCCATCGAATTGCTGGACACGATGAAGAACAAGCGCATCGCCAGCGCCGAAGTGCTGGAACGGTTCGGCGTGACGCCCGACAAGGTGGTGCAGGTTCAGGCGCTGGCGGGTGACTCCACCGACAATGTGCCCGGCGTGCGCGGCATCGGCGTCAAGACGGCGGCGGAACTGATCAACCAGTATGGCGATGTCGAAACGCTTCTGTCGCGCGCCGCCGAGATCAAGCAGAACAAGCGCCGCGAAACCCTGATCGAGAACGCGGAAAATGCGCGCGTTTCGCTGAAACTGGTGACGCTCGATGCGAATGTGCCGCTGAAAGAACAGCCGCACGAATTCGCGGTGCAGGAGCCGCAGCCGCAGACCCTGCTCGCCTTCCTCAAGGCGATGGAATTCACCACCATCACAAAACGGGTGGCGACGCATTTCAAGATCAGCGATGTCGAAACCGTTGCTCCCGCCGCGACGGTTGCGGCTCCCGCCGCTGCCCCGCTGCTGGAAACCCCGCCCGCCGCGGCGGCGGAAGATGCCGCCATCCGCGCGCCCATCGACCATGACGCCTATGTCACGGTGACAGCGGCGAAAGACCTGGATGAATGGATCGCGCGCGCGCGCAAAAAAGGCGTGGTCTGCGTCGATACCGAAACCACCTCGCTCGATGCCATGCAGGCAGGCCTGTGCGGCGTGTCGCTGGCCCTGGCGCCGGGCGAGGCCTGCTACATTCCCTGTGGCCATCGCAAGGGCGACGGTCTGGCGCTGGATGGCCCCGGCGACATTGTGCAGATGACCGAAGCCGATGTTCTGGCGCGGCTCAAGCCGCTGCTGGAGGATGATGCGGTCCTCAAGATCGGCCAGAACCTGAAATATGACGCGCTTGTGTTCCTCCAGCGCGGCATCCGCCTGAACCCCATCGACGACACGATGCTGATTTCCTATGTGCTGGAAGGCGGCCTGCATGGCCACGGCATGGACGAACTCAGCGAACTGCATCTGTCGCACAAGCCCATCGCCTTCAGCGAAGTCGCGGGCAGCGGCAAGGACAAGGTGACGTTCGACTGCGTGCCGGTGGCGGAAGCGACGAAATATTCCTCCGAGGATGCGGATGTCACCCTGCGCCTGGCGCTGCTGCTGAAACCGAAACTGGCTGACGCGGGCAAGCGCGCGGTCTATGAAACGCTGGAACGGCCGCTGGTGATGGTGCTGGCCGACATGGAGCGTGCGGGCATCACCATCGACCCCGACATGTTGCGCCGCCTGTCCAACGATTTCGGCAAGCAGCAGGCCGCGCTGGAAACCGAAATCCACGCCCTTGCGGACAGCCCCTTCAACATCGGCTCGCCCAAACAGTTGGGCGAGATCTTGTTCGGCAAGATGGGCCTCGAAGGCGGCCGCAAGACCAAAACCGGCGCCTGGTCCACCGACAGCGATGTGCTGGAGGATGTAGCGGCCCAGGGCCATCCCATCGCGAAGAAGGTTCTGGAATGGCGCGGCCTCGCCAAGCTGCGCGGCACCTATACCGATGCGCTGCCCGGCTACATCAATCCGAAAACGGGCCGCGTGCACACATCCTATGCGATGGCGTCCACCTCGACCGGGCGTCTGGCGTCAACCGATCCCAATCTCCAGAACATTCCCGTCCGCACAGAGGAAGGCCGCCGCATCCGCCAGGCCTTCATCGCGACGAAGGGCAACAAGCTTATCAGCGCCGACTACAGCCAGATCGAACTACGCCTGCTGGCGCATATCGCCGACATCCCGGAACTGAAAAAAGCCTTCGCGGACGGGCTGGACATTCACGCCATGACCGCGTCGGAAATTTTCGGCGTTCCGGTCAAGGACATGCCCGCCGAAATCCGCCGCCGCGCCAAGGCGATCAATTTCGGCATTGTCTATGGCATTTCCGGTTTCGGCCTGGCCAACCAGCTCGGCATCCCGCAGAGCGAGGCGTCGGACTATATCAAGAAATACTTCACCCGCTTTCCCGGCATCCGCGACTATATGGAAGAAACCAAGCAGTTCGCCCGGACGCATGGCTATGTGGAGACATTGTTCGGGCGGCGCATCCATATCCGCGAGATCAATTCCAAGGTGCCGGGCTTGCGCGGTGGGGCCGAGCGCGCCGCGATCAACGCCCCGATCCAGGGCGCGGCCGCCGAAATCATCCGCCGCGCCAAGGTGAAACTGCCGCCCGCGCTGGCGGCCCAACGGATCGCCGCGACCATGCTGCTGCAGGTGCATGACGAACTGATCTTCGAAGCGCCGGAGAAAGATGTCACGAAGGCCTGCACCCTGATCGCGCAGGTGATGGAAAAAGCCCCGCTCCCCGCCGCGCAAATCAGTGTTCCCTTGGTCGTCGAGGCGCGTGCCGCCGACAATTGGGACGCGGCGCACTAACGCCAGGCCGCTTCGGAACTTTTGGAGGGATTTGCGGGCCGTCTGCTCTCCTGGTTAGTTTTGACGGCGGATGGCCCAGACATCAGGAACATGGAGGCCTGCGTGAAGAACTGCATCATCCTGAGCGTCATGCTTCTGGGCTTTTGGGCCCTTTATGCCGCGTTCCATACCGCTCCCCCGGTGGGAAGGGTCGCAGATTTCCGGCGCAGTTGCGGCAGCGCGAATATCTGGTTCGATCTGCCCTGCAGGGCCTATGTGCGCGGTGTCGTTGAAGGCATGGCGGTGGCGGTTCACCCGAGGATATGCTTTCCGGACAAATTCGATTCCCGCGATGCGCTCCCCATCGTGCGCCGCTATCTCGCCGAGCATCCGGACCTGGGCGGATTGCAGAGCGCCAAGGTCGTGCAGAGCGCGTTTCGGCAGGAATTCCCGTGCCGTTCGAATTACGATCCGGAACCTCAATCCTCGGCGCCGGCGCGACCCACCGACAAGCCGGTGCGTGAAATCTAGCCGCTACGCCGCAATGGATTTGAGTCCGGTCTCCGCGGTGATTCCCGCCTTGCCCAGTTCCGCCATCAATTCGCTCATGGCCTTCTGACTATCGGGCGGTGTGTCCGCGTCGCGCGGCATCTGCGCCAGATAGCCGGTCAGGAAGCCCGGCTGGGACAGATAGCCAAGAATGATCTTGCGCGCCTTGCCCGCCAACTGGGGCTCGGTGAACACGCCGCTCGTGGCCAGCTTCAGCAGGGTCGTCGCGCGCTCGACATGGTTGGTCGGCCGCGCCTGGACGGATTCGAACAGCCGTCCCTTGGCCTCCACCGCCACCGCCAGCGCATCCAGCTTCTCGCTCATCTGCGTCTTGGTCACGTCGACGAAGCCCGAACGGTTCACGCGCGCCTGCAGATTGGCCAGCCTCTGCAAGCGCTGCACCAGCGGGATTTTCGGATTGTGGAAATGGGCATCGAAAGCGCCCGTCAACAGGGGCAGGGTAAAGACCGACAGCGCGCGCTTGTTCTTGGCGCCGATGATATTGTCCTCGACAAACAGCATCCGCTCGAACTTCTCGTCGGGCGCCGCGCCTTCCAGGTAATTGCCCAGAACCTCCGGCATCACCAGCCGTTCGGAGCGCAGGGTGAATGCAGCGATCAGATCGTCCTGGCTCAGATACTTGCCCACGCCCAGCACGATGGAATTGGCGATGCTGCGCAGCGCCTTCAGTTCCTCGACCACCGATTCCGGACACAGCCGCTTGTTGGCCTTGAACTCGGCGATGATGCGGTTGGCGACGGCGGTGCGCGCCTCGGGCAATGTGTCGGCGGCGAAATGGCTGTTGAGCAGCTTCAACCCGTCGGCGGCATCCGGCCTTGTGCGGCCCAGGAAAAGGTCCACCAGCTTGCGCAGCATCTCCGCCAGGTTTTCCGACGCGCCCAGCAAATCGCGCAACGCCGCCGATCCGCCCAGAACTTCGGCCAGGATGGAATCGATCGAAGACAGAACCAGCTCGCGCGGTTTGCCTTCTTCTTTCGGCGCGTCCTCCATGATGGTGAGAAGACGCAGGACCTTTTCGTCCCAGCCCTTGCATTCCTTCAGATGCCGCGCCAGCGCGCCATTGAAAAGATAGGCGGCGTCGCCCTGGCCCGCCAGCTTCGCGGCCAGAAGCTTGAACTGCGCGGCCTCGGGATCGGGGAATTTTCCGGCGCGCTGGTCCTTGTAGACGCGGTTGCACGCCTTGGTGGTCAGTTCGTTCAAGCCCTTGACGATCTGCTGCACGCCCACGGTGCTGGACGCGGCCTGCGCCACCGCCACTTTCTGGATCGCGAATTGGAAAGTCGTTCCGGTCGCCTCCAGCTTCTCCAGCATGTCGGCGCGGTGGATCAATTCGGTGACGGTGATCTTGTTGCGCGCCAGGAAGTCCACCAGCAGCCGCGCGATGGTGGAGCGCGCGTGATAGGAATAAAGGTCTTCCGGCTTGAAGCAGGGAATGGCGTTGGGCGTTTCCTCGGCGGCGGCGGGCACCGAATAGCTGTTCAGGCCCTCCTCGAAGATCTTCAGCGAGAGATAGTCGCCGGTGTCGTCGTTATAGGTTTCCTTCATCACCTTGACGCCGGTGGCGTTGCCCTCGGCCATGGTGTCCTTGGCAAGCTTGAGCGCGGCGTCGCGGGAGGGAAGGACTTCCAAAAGGTTCCAGCCGCCCTTTGCGCCGACCCGGCGGAACACCTCGTAATGAATCTGATTGGGCATGGCCGGAGTGTTGCCACACCCCTTCTTTAGACAGCGTTAAATTCGGTTAGCGATAGGGGAAATTGCGCACCCGCCGGAGTTCCCGTTATGGCCGTAAATTATTGTATTTTCGCGCGCTTTCAGCGTCCGCCATCGACGATGTGCAACTGGCCATAGGCGGCGAAGGCGTGTTGTCCGCCATCCACGCCAAGGCCGGATTCCTTGGCCCCGCCAAAGGGCAGGTTCTCATGGAACGCGATGGTCTTGTTGACCGTCACGGTCCCCGCCTCGATGCGGGCCGCGATAGCGCGGGCGCGGGCCGGGTTGCCGGAAAAAACCGACCCCGCCAAACCATAGGTCGTGGCGTTGGCACGGGCGATGGCGTCCTCCACATCGTCGAACACCAGAACCGGCAGCACCGGGCCGAACTGCTCCTCGGTCACGACAGGGCTGTCCTCGGGCAGGTCCTTCAGGATGGTGGGCGGCACGAAATAGCCGGGCCCCTCCGGGATTTCGCCCTGGGCCACGATGGTCGCGCTTTTCTTCGCGCCTTCCAGCAGCGCCTGCACCCGCTCGAACTGCGCCTTGTTCTGCAACGGGCCGAACGCGACACCCTCCTCGAATCCGTCGCCGGATCGCGCCGCGCGCGCCAGCTTGCCAAGCTCCGCGCACAGCGCCTCATGAATGGCGCGATGGGCATAGACGCGCTTGGTGGCGATGCAGGCCTGTCCGCTGTTCATGAAGGCGGAGTCGAACAGGATGCGCGCCACTTCGGGCACATCCACATCCTCCAGCACGATGGCGGGGTCATTGCCGCCCAGTTCCATGATCGCGCGTTTCATCGTGCCCGCGCCGGACACCACCACTTTCTTGCCGGTGGCGGTGGAGCCGGTGAAGGACACAAGCCGCACATCGGGATGGCTGGTCAATGCGCCGCCCAGATCATTGGCGTCGGTGATGATGTTGAGCACGCCCGGCGGCAGAAGATCGGCCACCAGTTCGCCGATGCGCAGCGCGGTCAGCGGCGTTGTCGGCGCGGGCTTGGCAACCACCGTGTTGCCCACCATCAGCGCCGGTCCCAGCTTGGAGCCCAGCAGGATCAGCGGCACATTCCAGGCGGTGATGGCCGCCACCACGCCCAGCGGACGGATCACCTGTTCCGCCTGCCAGCCGGGCGCGACCTCGATGACGCGGGACTGTATTTCCTTCCGGGCACAGGCGCGCAGCTTGCCCGCGAACACGATCACCTCGATGCGGGCATTGGCCAGCGGCATGCCATTCTCGCGCACCAGCAGGGGCGCGAGTTCGTCGGACGCGGCTTCCACCCGATCGGCGATGGCGCGCAGCACGGCGCGCCGGTCTTCCACCGATGTCGCGGCCCAGCCGGGAAAGGCGCGCTTTGCGGCGGCGACGGCTTCATCCAGTTGCGCCTTGGACGCGCGGGGTGCGTGGGCGAACTCCGCGCCCGTCGCCGGATTGATGACCGGCATGGTGGCGTCACCCGCGACCAGCTTTCCGCCGATCAGGAGTTTGAAATTCGTGTTGGTGTCGGTTTGTGGCTTGTCCATGGGCTTACGCTCCCATGCCGCGCGGGGCGGGTCTTGTGCGGATATGCCCGATCACTGGCGCGGGACTGTCAGGCGATGCCGTGGATCGCGGGATGGCGGCCGCACAGCGCGCATTCGGGATCGGGCGCGACGGACACGGTGCGGAAGCGCGTGGCCAGCGCCTCATAGATCAGCAGCTTGCCCGCCAGCCCTTCGCCGATGCCTGCGATCTCCTTCAGCACTTCCAGCGCCATCAGCGATCCCATCACGCCCGCCGCCGCGCCAAGAACCCCGGTTTCGGAACAATTAGGCGCATGGGCCGGAACTTCCGGGAACAGGCAGCGGTAACAGGGATAAGCCCCCGATTTGTCGAACGCCTTGTAGGTGGCCAACTGGCCGTCAAACTCTGTCACGGCCGCCGACACCAGGGTCTTTTGCGCAAAAAAACACGCGTCTGCGACCAGGAAGCGGGTGGCGAAATTGTCCGACCCGTCCGCCACGATGTCATAACTGCCGATCAGCTCCAGCGCATTGGCCGATGTCAGCCGTACCGGATGCGGTTCGACCCTTGTGCCGGGATTGAGGGCCGCCAGCGCCCCGGCCCCCGCCTCCACCTTCAGCCGCCCCACATCCCCGCCGCGAAAGAGTATCTGCCGCTGGAGATTGGACAGGCTGACGCGGTCGTCATCGATCAGCCCGATGGTTCCCACGCCCGCCGCCGCCAGATAAAGCGCCGCCGGGCTGCCCAGCCCGCCTGCGCCCACCAGCAGCACCCGGGCCTTGCGGATCCTGGCCTGGCCCACGCCGCCGACCTCCCGCAGCACCAGATGGCGGGCATAGCGTTCCAGTTCTTCATCATTCAGCGACATGCGGGAAACTATACTGCCTCAAGAGCAGGCACGGCACGCTTTGGGACGGTATATCGGCCCCATCATGACTGTATACCGTCACCTTATCTTAACCGTTTGATACAATTACGGAATTCATCGCCGATTTTGTGCACTGCCAGATTGTGGTCAGGGGGGCGGGCGGTCTAGATTTTGCAGAATAAGGCGGACCGGCCCGGGGAACGTGCCAAAACGTGCCGCCTTATCACGAAAACGGAGTTTCTATGTCTCAGAACAACAGCGCCCACGGCCTTGAGCGCCAAGGTTTCCGCAATCTCAAGGCAGTGAACTGGAATCTCACCGCCCCCGCTCTCTATGAAGAAGCGGTGCGCCGTGGTGAAGGCCATGTCGCCAAGAACGGTCCGCTGGTGGTTCTGACCGGCCAGCACACCGGCCGCTCCGCGGGCGACAAGTTCGTGGTGCGCGACGCCAGCACCGAATCGCAGGTCTGGTGGGACAACAACAAGCCGATGTCCCCGGCGCATTTCGACACGCTCTATGCCGACATGATGGCCCATGCCGAAGGCCGCGAACTTTTCGCCAAGGACCTGTTCGGCGGCGCCGACCTGACCCACCGCATCTCGGTGCGCGTGGTCACCGAATATGCCTGGCACTCGCTGTTCGTTCACCAGTTGCTGATCCGCCCCACCGCGGAAGAGCTGAAGGGCTTCGATCCGGAATTCACCATCATCGACCTGCCCAGCTTCGCCGCCGATCCGGCCCGTCATGGCTGCATCAGCCAGACCGTGATCGCGGTGAACTTCTCCAAGAAGCTGATCCTGATCGGCGGCACCTCCTATGCCGGCGAGATGAAGAAGTCGGTCTTCACCATCATGAATTACCTGCTGCCGACCAAGCGGGTGATGTCGATGCACTGCTCGGCCAATGTCGGCAAGAATGGCGAAAGCGCCATATTTTTCGGCCTTTCCGGCACCGGCAAGACCACCCTGTCCGCTGACGCGTCGCGCACCCTGGTGGGTGACGACGAGCATGGCTGGAGCGAGAACGGCATCTTCAACATCGAAGGCGGCTGCTACGCCAAGGTCATCAAGCTGAGCCGCGAGGCCGAGCCGGAAATCTTCTCCACCACCGAACGCTTCGGCACCGTGCTGGAGAATGTGGTGATGGACGCGGCGACCCGCGAACTCGACCTGAACGACGCCAAGTATGCGGAGAACACCCGCGCCGCGTACCCGATCGACTATATCCCCAACGCCTCCACCACGGGCCGCGCCGGACATCCGAAGAATGTCATCATGCTGACCGCCGATGCGTTCGGCGTGCTCCCGCCCATCGCGCGCCTGACACCCAGCCAGGCCATGTATCACTTCCTGTCGGGCTTCACCGCGAAGGTTGCGGGCACCGAGAAGGGCCTGGGGAAAGAACCGCAGCCCACTTTCTCCACCTGCTTCGGCGCGCCCTTCATGCCGCGCCATCCGTCCGAGTATGGCAATCTGCTGCGCGCTCTGATCGCCGAGCATGGCGCGGATTGCTGGCTGGTGAACACCGGCTGGACGGGCGGCGCCTTCGGCACCGGCTCGCGCATGCCGATCAAGGCGACCCGCGCGCTGCTGAACGCGGCACTGGACGGCAGCCTCGCCAACGTCGAAATGCGCATCGACCCGCACTTCCATTTCCGGGTGCCGGTGGCGGTGCCGGGCGTGGATGGCAAGATCCTCAACCCGCGCGACACCTGGGCCGACAAGACGGCCTATGACGCCCAGGCCCGCAAGCTGGTGGAGATGTTCCGCGCCAACTTCAAGAAGTTCGAGGCCCATGTCGGTCCCGACGTCCTCCAGGCCGCCCCCAGCCTGGCGGCAGCGGCTGAGTGAGCCGGAAAAGCGAAAGGTCCGGTGGACCTTT
>JAFIHO010000198.1 GCA_017849395.1 Hyphomicrobiales bacterium | reverse complement strand
GCCAGGATGTCGATGCCGCGAAGCATCTTTTCGCGCGCATCCGCGCCGAACTTTACGTCTTTAGCTGCCATGTTTTCTGTCTCCTAGATTCTGTGCGGGGCTCAGGCGGCTTTCTTGCCGCCGGCCTTCTTGCCTTCGATCACGCCCATGATGTCGCTCTCCTTCATGATCAGGAGCTCTTCACCATCGATCTTCACTTCGGTGCCGGACCATTTGCCGAACAGCACATAGTCGCCGGCCTTCACTTCCAGCGGGGTGCGGTTGCCGGTCTTCTCGTCGATCGCGCCGGGGCCGATGGAGATGACTTCGCCTTCCTGCGGCTTCTCCTGCGCGGTCTCGGGGATGATGATTCCCCCGGCGGTCTTCTGATCTTCCTTGATGCGGCGGACGACAACGCGGTCGCCAAGCGGGCGGAATTTCATGGGAGTCCTTCTCGTAACTGGTTGATTCCGTTAAATTTTACATGCATTGCAGCACTCGCATGACAGGAGTGCTAAAACGCAATGCGGGGTATTTAGGGAGGCGCCCGGCCCGGGTCAAGAGTTGACAGATCGCTGTTTTGCGAGACTGCCGGTACGGAAGGGGACGGAGAAAAAGTTAACATGAACGCGTTGTTCATGCAGGGTTCAGCCGCTGCCCAAGAAACTGCGGCGTATGTTGGGGGTAGGCAGGATGGAGACCAAGATGAAAAGCATCACCAAGTTCGTGTTGGGCGCCCTGATGATGGCCGGTGTCGCTGCCGCCGCCGCCCCCGCGAGCGCGCAAGTGTCGGTCGGGATCGGGTTCGGCCCCGGTTACGGCTATTATGGCGGCCCCGGTTATGGCGGCGGCGCGTGCGACTACTATAGCCGCTGGTACAATCCCTACCGCTGCCGGTGGAATTACGGCTTCTACAACAGGGGCCCGATCTACTGGGGCAGCAACTGGTATTACGGCCCGACGCGCTACCGCTATTGGGGCGGGCACCGCGAATATTATCTGGGCGGGGGCTGGCGCCGTGACGGCTACCGTTTCGGCGGCGGACCGCGCGGCGGCTATGGTCGCGGTTACGGCGGCCGCGGCGGCTGGCGTTGATCGCACGGCATGAGCAAACGGGAACGGCTCCGGCAGCAACCGGAGCCGTTTCTTTTTGTGCGGCTGCGCGCGCGATTGCGTACCGCGAACTTAATAATGCCTTTTTGTATTCAGGCGGGGTTCAGCGGCAGAACAACAAAGTGGTGGGCATGACGCGAAGAAGTCGCGTTGGAAATGGAGCGCAAGGATGACAACCAAACTCTTGAAGGCGGCGATCGTGGCGCTGGGCCTTGGCGGCTTCGCCGGTCTGTCGCCCGCCAATGCGCAATATTACGACGAAGGCGACGACCGCGATTACGATCCATCCTATGCGCAGAATTATGCGTTCGATCCGAACGTGCCGCCCGACTGCGCGAATATCGACTGGGACACGCCGCCCGATGCGGTGCCGCCCGAATGCCAGCAGACCGGCGGCTATTGCGACGATTATGGCTGCCCCGACAACTACTATGACCTGCCGATCTGGTACGGGCCGGTCTACTACAACGACATCTGGTACACCGGACCGCTCTATTACCGCGACTGGCTGGGCCAGCGGCAATACTGGATCGGCGGCGGCTGGCGTTATGACGGCTGGCGCGGTCCGCGTCCGTCCTGGTGGAATGCCGGACGCTATCGCACCGGCCCGGCGCTGGGACGGCAATTCTATCAGAATCGCGGCTGGTTCGGCGGTGGCAGCGCCTATTATCGCGGCTGGAACGGCGGCAACCGCAATGCGTGGAATGGCAACCGCAATGTCTGGAACAGCAACCGCAACTGGAATGGCGGCAGCAACTGGAACAGCGGCCGCAACTGGAGCAACAACAATGGCGGATGGAATCGCGGCTTCCGCGACAACACGCCGGGACGCCAGGACTGGCGTGGACGCGGCAACCAGGCCGCCCCCCAGATGGGGTTCAATGGCGGCCGCGATTTCGGCAACCGCAATCCGGGCGACGGCAAGCGCTGGATGAATCGCGGTGGTGACGGATCTTCCGGCTTCACGGGCCGCAGGTTCGGTGGCGATGGCGGCTTGCGCACCCAGCAGCCGAGCGCGCCCCAGGCGGCGCCCAATCCCGGCCCCGGCCGCAGCTTTGGCGGCGGCTGGAGCGGACGTGGCGGCGGCGGTGGTGACAGCGCCCGCAGCTTCAACGGCGGCGGCCGCAGCTTTGGCGGCGGTGGCGGCGGCTGGAGCGGGCGCGGCGGGGGCGGTGAAGGCGCACGCAGTTTCAGCGGCGGCGGCGGCCGTAGTTTCGGCGGCGGCAATGGCGGCGGCGGTGGTCGCGGCTTTGGCGGCGGCGGACGCGGAGATGGCGGCGGTCGCGGACGCTGACAGGTTTGGTGGAGCGTGAGAGGGCCCCGGTGAAAGCCGGGGCCTTTTTCTATTGCCGTATCGCGCGGATGTGGCGTCGTGGCGCAAGCTCCGCGCGCGCCTGGGACTGTTCCAGTCTGACTTACGGCTGCTGGGTTTGGAAGAAGCGATAGCCGGCCCATGCAATGGCCGCAATCAGCAGCAAGCAAACGGCACCCTCTAGATATTCCGCAAGTGGCGACTCTACCGACCAAGCGATAGTGAAGGTTAGCATGAAACCTATCGCACACCCTGCCAGGGTAAGCACGGCTACCAAAAACAGCGTCTTGATTATCCGCCACATCGGCCCCGTCCTGCCACTGTGTTTCCGGGCCCCAATTTGGGCCAGAGCTGCGCCCAAAGGTAAACGCGCTCTTAACCGCAACCCCTGTTTTGCTTAACAGGCTGGAAACTATAACGCGGCAGAATTTGCCCGTTTGGCATTCAACTGTCGCGCGGCTTCCGGAAGATGTTTTCGCACCTTTCCCGGCCGCGCTCCATGGGGCGATCCATGACGCGAGTTCTTCTTGTTCTGGCCGCGCTGTTCGGCTGCGCCACATTGGGTGCGTCGCTGGCGCTGTTCATGGGCTGGCCCGCGGCGATGTTGACCGGCGCGCTGGCCTTCCTGGCGGGCATGCAGGTCTGGGCCTGGGTCATCCGCCGCAACGACAAGCATGTCACCGCGCGCGAAATGGCGCTGCTGCGCCAGCGCAACCTGGAATTCGAGCAGACCATCAGCGAAACCCGCAGCCGCATCGACGAACTGGACAATGCCTTTGTCGAAAATGCGCGCCAGCGCGAGCGCAAGATCGTTTCCGAACTGAAGATGCTGGAAGGACTGATGCGCGACTTGGCGGGCAACAGCCTGCAACGCGCGGCGCAGCCGATGGCGCTTCCGAAAGACGCGCCGCTGCCGGCGGCGGAAAATCATCGCGGCCTGCTGGAGATGATCCGCTCCGCGCTGGAGAAGAACCGGGTCGATCTGTATCTGCAGCCCATCGTCAGCCTGCCCCAGCGCAAGCTGCGCTATTACGAGGCGCTGTCGCGCCTGCGCTCCGAAGACGGCGTGGTCATCATGCCCGCGCAATATATTTCGGTCGCCGCGTCCGCCGGGCTGATGAGCGTGGTGGACAATCTGCTGCTGTTCCGCTGCGTACAGATCGTGCGGCGCCTGGCCCAGCGCAGCAAGGAGATCGGCGTCTTCTGCAACATCTCCGGCGATACGCTGGCGGATGCGGAATTCTTTCCGCAGTTCCTGGACTATATGGCCGCCAATCGCGACCTCTCGGGGCAGATCATTTTCGAGTTCCACCAGGATGCGGTGCTGCGCGCGGGTGCGCAGGGCGAAAAGAACCTGGCCGCCCTGGCGGCGCTTGGTTTCGCCCTGTCGATGGACCATGTCGCGACCCTGGGGATGGATTTTGCGAAGCTGCGCGGGCTGGGCTTCCGCCACCTGAAGGTGCAGGCGGGGCTGATGACCGGCGGCATGACCGGATCGGACGTGGCGGCGGAGGATTTCACCCGCCTGCTGGCGCGGCACGGAATCAACCTGATCGCCGAGCATGTCGAGGACGAGAAGACCGTGGTGCAACTGCTGGACTATGCGGTGGACTTCGCCCAGGGCTATCTGTTCGGCGAGCCGCGCGCGGTGCGCGAGGACGGCGCCCGCGCCGGCGCGAGCCAGGACCCGGCGTCGGTGATCCAGTTCCGCAAGACGGCGTAAAGGCCAGGGCTTCCTCAAGCCCTTGTGCCATTTGCGGCATTGACCCGTCCGGGGGGCTGTGTCACCCGTTCGGCACTTGTCTTTTGCCCTGCCGCTTCGCTACTTGAGGGCCATGTCTTCCCCCCGCCTGATTTCCGGCCTTTCCGAAATTGCCTCCGGCCATGACGCGCTGATCTGCGACGTCTGGGGCGTGCTGCATGACGGCACGAAGGTTTTCCCCGAAGCCGCCGAGGCGCTGGCCCGTTTCCGCCGCGAGTATGGCCCCGTCATCATGCTGACAAATGCGCCGCGCGTGCCCGCCGAGGTCGCGGCCCAGTGCGCCGCCTATGGCGTGCCGGACGGTTGTTATGACGCCATCGTGAGTTCCGGCGGCGCGACCCGCGCCGAGCTGGAGCGGCGGTCAGCAGACGCGAAGGCGCGAGCCGGAGCGTCCAACAATAACGGGACGCTTCCGCTTTATTACATCGGTCCCGACCGCGACTTGCCGATGATCGAGGGATTGGATGTGACGCGCACCGGCATCGCAGAGGCGCAGGTGGCGCTGTGCATCGGTCTGGTGGACGACATGAACGAGACGCCCGACGATTATGTCGATGTGCTGAAGGCGATGAAGGCGCGGGGCCTGACCATGTTCTGCGCCAATCCTGACATCCGCGTGTTGCGCGGGCCGCGCATGGTGTGGTGCGGGGGTGCGCTGGCGCGCGACTATGAATTGCTGGGGGGGAGGGTGGTCTATTACGGCAAGCCCTATGCGCCGGTTTATGAAATGGCGCTGGCGGAAGCCGCTCCCCCCGCGCAAGCCGCTGGCGGGGCCGTGCCGAATGAGCCGCTGGCCATCGGCGACGGGCTGGTCTCTGCTGTGAAGGGCGGCAACACGTTGGGCATGGATATTCAGGGCACTGCCGCCGTGGTCCG
>JAFIHO010000197.1 GCA_017849395.1 Hyphomicrobiales bacterium | reverse complement strand
TATTTCGGCCTTCCCAGGAAAAATGCTGCAATATCAAGAGCCAGCCGTTTTGGCGGGACGATTGACGGTATAGTGCTGCAAAAAATATTTTTATCCACGTATTTTCAATAGCTTATCCGACTTATTAATAATCGAGTGGGAGTGAGATTGCATCCAACTTTGTAGCGAGATGATGATCGACCTTTCGACCGCGAAAGACCCTCCCGCTGCCCGCGAATGTCCCTACTGCTTGAGCTACGGGGATTTCAATCCCGTATCAGGCATGACACTCCTGTTCCTCAAAGGACATGATGCCGGTTATCGCGGGACCGTATCAGAACCTGCGCCAACTGGTTACCGAGCCGACGAGTTTCTTGTGCGGATGGAATATGAAAAGCGTCCTAGCGTCCTGCGCATAGTATCCCCCAAGCGCGATAATTATCTATTGGAAAGTCGTTTCGAAGTACCTACTTGGATGCCCAACTTGTCAATTGATGACAATGCCTCTCTCCACGACGCATTAATGAATAGCATCCGAGGACCATTTCTTGCTGATGACCGGAATTCTTTAGCCGCGAATTTTCATGAACTGATCAGATGTTGTTGGTGGAAGAGATACCCCGTCGCTGGGCGTGACCTATGGCCAATGCTGGAAGCTCATGGAGTCCAGCCCTCTTTAAGAGATGAGACTATCAAATTTTTTGATTTTGGTTTGGATTTATTGCGACAGGCGCAGGGACGTTCTGCTGTCAAAAAGAAATGCATGCCGTCAATGTCACAAGGCCGTTATCTTACCAAAAGGCATCGAGAATTGAACATTCAGTTTTTCGGCCACCCCTAGGGTGGCAGAAGATGTTTCAATGTGCCTTGCTTAAGTGAGATGCACCCCGATACAGCCTGCGACGCTCACTCGCCCCGGCACAGAATTGCTGCGTAAAACCCATCCGTTCCCGTGCTGTAAGGACTGGCATGGAAATCCGCGGCGAGGGCAGGAATATCGCCACCGCGCCAGGCATCGCGCGCTGTCTCGCGCCGGAATTCTGGATGGCGCTCGAGAAAGACCGCGACGCGATCCTCGTTTTCAGGCGGCAGGATCGAGCAGGTCGCATAGACCAGCCGTCCGCCCGGCGCGGTCAGCGCGGCGGCGCGATCGAGCAGGCTGTCCTGTGTGGCAATCAATTGCACCAGCCGCTGCGGCGTTAAACGCCAGCGCAGTTCGGGCTGGCGGCGCCAGGTGCCGGTGCCGCTGCAGGGCGCGTCCACGAACACGATATCGAAGACGCCCTGCGGCGCTGCATGTTCCAGCGGCACGGTTTTGATGATCGTCACACCGGCGCGGGCGGCGCGTTGTTCCAGTTCGGCCAACGCGGCCCCGCGCACATCGCAAGCGACGATCTCGCCTTTGTCTTCCATCGCCGCCGCCATCGCCAGCGATTTTCCGCCTGCCCCCGCCGCGAGATCGCAGATGCGCTGGCCGGACCGCGCATCCGCCAGCAGGGAGGCGATCTGCGCCGCCTCGTCTTGGAATTCGAACGCGCCAGACGCGAACAACCGCGACTGCGACAGGGCTGCATTGCCCTCGCCCGCCGCGATGCGAATGCCAAGCGGCGCGAAGGGCGTGGGCGCGGCGTCGATCCCGTCCGCCCGCAGCGCCGCCAGCACATCGGCGCGCGACGCTTTCAGGCTGTTCACGCGCAGATCGGCGGGCGCACGGTTCTGAAGCGCCGTCATCTCGTCCAGCAGGCGGTCTGCGAACGCGCGGACAAGTTCGGGTTCGAGGAAGGCAGGAAATTCGCCACGCACCCAGGGCGGCGCGTCACCGGGCGTGGCGGCGATGGCGGCGCGTTCCGCGTCGGTGAGCGGCGCGGGGCCGTAACCGCCGGTGAAGAGCGCGGCGGGGTCTTCGCCCGACGCCAGCAGCGACGCGATCATCAGCGCGCGGGGCACTTCGTTTCCCATGCGATGCGCAAGCGAAGCGCGATGGCGCTGAATCGCGAACACACGCTCCGCTATGGCGCGGCGGTCCTTCGATCCGGCAAAGCGGCGGCTGCGGAACCAGTCTTTCAGGAAACGGTCGGCAGGCTGGCTGGATTTCTCCATCCCCTCCAGGATGTCGATCGCCATCTGAAGGCGTGCGGCGGGGGTCATGAATTGCCTTTCGCGCCAAGGGCTTGGCGCGCGAACGGGTTGGTGAGGATTGCTTTTATAGAGTGAGGAGCGACCTTGCGAGCCTCCCCTTGTTTCGTTCTTCCCCCGTCCTGAACTTCGCCCTGGCGGCGGCGCTGGCGGCTTTCGCGCTGGCGGCGCTGTCGCCCGCGCTGCTCAATGACGGCGATACCTATTGGCATGTGCGGGCGGGCGAATGGATTCTGGACCATCGCGCGGTGCCGCGCGAGGACATATTCTCCCATACTCGCGCAGGCGCGCCCTGGAGTCCGGCGGAATGGCTGGCGCAGGTTGCGATGGCGCTGGCCTGGCGGGCAGGCGGCTGGTCGGGATTGCATTTGCTGTTTGGCGTGGCGGCCGGATTGACCGCCGCCATCGTTGCGGGCGCGTTGCGGGCGCGGCTGATGCTGACCGCGGCCATACTCGCAGCGGTGCTGGGATTGAGTTGTGTCGCGGGCAGTTTGCTGGCGCGGCCGCATCTGCTGGCGCTGCCGGTCATGGCGCTGTGGGTGGCGGGTCTGGTGCGGGCGCGGGAAGCGGAATGTGCGCCGTCCTGGTGGCTGCTGGCGGCAATGCCGGTATGGGCCAATCTGCATGGCAGTTTCGCTTTCGGACTTGCGCTGGCAGCGGCGCTGGCGGTCGAAGCGATGATCGCGGTGAAGGGGCGCGGGCCGATGCCATGGCGCTGGGGCGCGTTCGTCGTGGCTGCGGTGCTTTCGGCCCTGCTGACGCCACAGGGTATCGACGGATTGCTGTTTCCGCTGCGGCTGCTGGGGATGAGCGGGTTGCAGCATCTGGGTGAGTGGCAACCGAGTGATTTCTCCGCCGTGTCTCCGTTCGAGATCGCGCTGCTGGCGCTGGTCGGTGTTCTGGCGACGGGCAAGGTGCGCGTGCCGTGGCCGCGCCTGCTGATATTGCTGGGACTGGTGCATCTGGCGCTGGCGCATGGGCGCCACCAGATGCTGTTGGGCGTGGCGGGGCCGCTGCTGCTGGCGCCGTCTTTGGCGGTGGCTTGGCCGCGCGAGACGGAACGGTCCAATTCGCTGTTGGGGTCGCTGGCGGCCATCGCGCTGTGCGGCGTGGTGCTGTTGCGGCTGATGCTGCCGGTGGTCCGCGGAGACGACGCGGTGTCGCCGGTTTCGGCGCTGGCGCATGTGCCCGCCAGCATGCGCGTTCAACCGGTGCTGAATGATTATGCCTTTGGCGGTTATCTGATCTGGAGCGGCGTGAAGCCCTTCATTGACAGCCGCGCCGATCTATATGGCGATGCGTTCCTGACGAACTATGCCGCAATCATCGCCGCGGATCGCAGGGCGTTGGACGCCGCGCTGGCGGAACATGATGTGCGTTGGACCATCCTGGCGGCGAATGCGCCGGCAGCGAAGCTGCTGGATACGATGCCCGGCTGGCATCGCGTCTATGGCGATGCTATTGCCGTGGTGCATATCAAAGATTGAAGTCCCATGACCGATGATGTGAGCACACGGGTCAAGCTGCACGGTTTGGATGTGCTGTCCGACAATCATTATGTGCTGCGCAATGCGCGTTTCGAGTTCCGGCGCAGCGACGGGACATGGCAATCCCAGAAGCGCGAATCCTATGACATGGGCGATGGCGCGGCGGTGCTGCCGATCGACCGGCGGCGCGGCACGGTGGTGTTGATCCGCCAGTTTCGCTGGCCGGTGTTCGAGGTGGGGCGGCGCGAGATGTTCATCGAGGCGGTGGCGGGCAAGCTGGACGGCGACGCGCCGGAAGATTGCGTGCGGCGCGAGGCGATGGAGGAAGCCGGGCTGACCATAAGCGGGCTGGAGCTGGTGACGCGCTGTTTTGCCAGCCCCGGCGCGGTGAAGGAGCAATTGTCGCTGTTCCTGGCCGTGTATGACAGCGCTGCGCCGCGCGCCAAGGGCGGCGGGCATGCGCATGAGGGCGAGGATATAGAAGTGCTGGAAATGACGCTGGATGAGGCGCTGGCGATGGTGGCGCGCGGCGAGATCGCCGACATGAAGACCATTCTTCTGTTGCAGGCGGCTAAGCTGAAATCAGCGCCTTAGCATTCCACCCAGCGTGCCGCGCACAATGGCGCGGCCGATGCTGCTGCCGGTGCGGCCGCCCAGCGATTTGCCGATATCGGCGGCGACCTGGCCCGCCATCCTGTTCACCACGGTGCGAGTGACTTCACGCGTTATCGCCTGACCGGTCGAGAGGCGCTGGCCGCGCGGGCGGCTGGTGCCCAGAAGATCGCCCAACATTCCGCCCAGGCTGCCCAGGAGACCACCGCCTTGCGCGGGTTGTTGCGCGGCGGGGGTTGCCGCCTGTTGCGCGCGGGCCTGCAGCACTTCGAACGCGGATTCCGAATCCAGTGGCTTGTCGTATTTGCCTGCCACGGGGCTGGCGGCGATCACCGCCTTGCGTTCGTCGGGCGTGACGGGGCCGAGGCGCGCGGCGGGCGGGCAGATCATGGCACGGTCGACCATGGCGGGCGTGCCATCGGCCTGGAGGAAGGATACCAGCGCCTCCCCCTTGGCCAGTTCGGTGATGACCTGGGCCGTGTCGAGCTTGGGATTGGGGCGGAAGGTGTCGGCCGCCGTCTTCACCGCTTTCTGGTCGCGTGGGGTGAAGGCGCGCAGGGCGTGCTGCACGCGATTGCCGAGCTGGGACAGGACCGTGTCGGGTACGTCCAGCGGATTCTGGGTGACGAAATAGATGCCGACGCCCTTGGAGCGGATCAGGCGCACCACCTGTTGAATCTTTTCCAGCAGCGGCTTGGGGGCGTCGGTGAACAGAAGATGGGCTTCGTCGAAGAAGAAGACCAGCTTGGGTTTTTCCGGATCGCCGACTTCGGGCAGTTCTTCGAACAGTTCGGACAGCAGCCAGAGCAGGAAGGTGCCGTAGAGGCGCGGGGTCTGCATCAGCTTGTCGGCTGAGAGGATATTGATGTATCCGCGCCCGTCGCGGTCGGTGCGCAGGAAATCCGTCAGCGACAGGGCTGGTTCGCCGAAGAATTTGTCGGCGCCCTGGTTCTCCAGCACCAGCAACTGGCGTTGGATGGTGCCGATGGTGGCCTTCGACACGTTACCGTATTGCGTGGTCAGTTCGGCGGCATGGTCGGATACGAAAGACAGGGTGGCGCGCAGGTCTTTCAGGTCCAGCAGCAGAAGGCCCTGTTCGTCGGCGATGCGGAAGGCGATGTTGAGCACGCCTTCCTGCACGTCGTTCAGGTCCATCATGCGCGCCAGCAGCAGCGGGCCGAGTTCGGAGATGGTGGCGCGGATGGGATGGCCCTGCTCGCCGAACACGTCCCAGAAGATCGCCGGGAAACGGTCGGGCTCGTAGGTGTAGCCCATGCTTTTGGCGCGGTCGGCGAAGGCGGGTTTGGCCTCCCCCGCGGCGGCGATGCCGGACAGGTCGCCCTTGATGTCGGCGGCGAAGACGGGGACGCCCGCGCGGGAGAAGCCTTCGGCCAGGACCTGCAGGGTGACGGTTTTGCCGGTGCCGGTGGCGCCCGCGACCAGGCCGTGGCGGTTGGCCATGCGCAGGAGAAGATGGGCTTCGGCGGTCGCGCCCTTGCCGACGAAGATGTCCTGGGTGGAATCCATCTGTTCAGTCTGCGGCGCGGGCTTCGGCTTGTCCAGCAATGGGCAGATGTGGCTTCGAAAGCGAAAAGGCGGGCACCCTGTCGTGCGCCGGCTTCCATTTCCTCACCGATACGCGACGCGGGGTTTGACCCGCCCTCTGGCGTCGAGGCTTTGGCGGCGGGCAACATCGGATTCGACGCCGATAAACTCCGCACCTTTGCCTGTCCCACGGACGCCGTGAGCGGGATGACGGCGTCCGGCGGTCCGATGTCTCCGCCCGGTACAGCCTTTGTCACCTCTCCAACGCGGGCGCACGCGAGCTCGCACCCTGTCCTGTATCGCCTCGCGGTGGCTTTACTTCATGCGTTCCTCGGTGTTTTTCATAAAAGAACAAATCGCGAACAAGTGTTCGTGCTGCAAGTCCGAGCCTGGAATTTCATGATCCGGAAAAGTGCCGGTTATCCGCGGCCGGTGCGGATAAGGGTTTACAGGATATACATAATTGCTGCAAAATACAGTAATGGGAGATTCCGCCATGACCCGTTATTCCACCAGCGACCTGTCCCGCAGATCGGGCGACATTATTGCCGACGCGCTCCGCGCGCCCGTCACCATCACCCAGCGCAACAAGCCGCGCCTCGTCTTGCTGAGCATCGAGGATTACCGCCGCCTCACGGCGGGCGGCGGTA
>JAFIHO010000196.1 GCA_017849395.1 Hyphomicrobiales bacterium | reverse complement strand
ATCGAATTTCTCGACCTGCAGGACGGGATTGAAGATGCGGAAGAAGGGCGCTGCGTCCGCGCCGCATCCCGCCACCCACTGCCAGTTGGCGGCGTTGCTGGCGAGGTCCGCATCGACCAGCGTGTCCCAGAACCATTCCTGGCCGCGGCGCCAATGGATGCCAAGATGCTTGATCAGAAACGACGCCACGATCATGCGAACCCGGTTGTGCATCCAGCCTGTCTGCCGGAGCTGGCGCATTCCGGCATCGACGATGGGGATGCCGGTCCGGCCGCGCGACCAGGCGGTGAAATCTGTTTCATCGCGATGCCATTCGAACTTCGTGAAACGCGCATCCAGAGGATGTTCCGGGAGGGACGGATTGTGAAACAGTAGCTGGCAGCAGAATTCTCGCCAACCCAGTTCCTTCAGGAACGTCTCCGCGCCATCGCTTCGCTCGCGCGTATGTACGGCATGCCAGATCTGGCGGGGGCCGATCTCGCCCCAGTGCAGATGCGGCGACAGCCGCGAGGTGCCGTCCATTCCCGGTATGTCGCGCGCCGTCTTGTAGCCGGACGCATGATCCACGAAGGCGTAAAGCGCGGCACGCGCCGCATCCTCGCCGGGCGTCCAGTCGAAGCCCTTGGCCCAGTCGGGTTTTCGTGGCAGCAACCGCCATTCACGCAGATCGTCGCTTTCGATGCCGGGATGAAACGTAAGGTTGCGCGGCGCGGGTTGCGGACGGCCCGGTTCGTTCCGCCGCATGGCATTCCAGAAAGGCGTGAAGACACGGAAGGGCGTTCCGGACGCTGTCCTGATCTCCCAGGGTTCGAACAGCAAGGACGCGTTGCAACTCTCGGCCTCGATACCGTCAGCCTTGAAATCCTCCTTCAGCGCCTTGTCGCGGGCCACCGCGAAAGGTTCGTAGCAGCGGTTCCAGACAATCGCTTCCGCGTCAGCCTCTTTTACGAGGGCCCTTACGATCCTGTCAGCGCGGCCCCTTCGCAACACCAGGTTCCCGCCCCGCTTGCGAAGGGACGCATCCAGCGCGGTAAGAGAATGATGCAGCCACCAGCGCGATGCGCCGCCCCATCGACAATCGCCCGGCGTGTCGTCGTCCAGGACATAGAGGCAGATCAGGGGCCGGCCGGATGCAGCGGCGGTGGCCAATGCAGGATTGTCGTTAAGGCGCAGATCCTGGCGGAACCATACAATAACGGGCTTCATGCGGGCTGTACGCGCCGGGGGCCGATTCGGTTCAGTGCTTTTTGCGGCCCAGTTTCATGCATTCCTCATGCCGGAAGCAGTCGGTGACGTGATCGTTGACCATGCCCACTGCCTGGGCAAAGGCATATACGATTACCGGACCACAAAAATTGAAGCCGCGCTGCTTCAGTTCCCTGGCGAGGCCCTCGCTCATTTCGGTCTGGGCGGGAATCTGGCCGGTCTTGAAACGGTTGACCTGCGGCTTGCCGCCGACATGCTTCCAGATAAGTTCCGTGAAGCCGCCTTTTTCTTTTTCCTCGATCTCCAGCCACAGTTTCGCGCCCCTGATGGCGGCCTCGATCTTGGCGCGGCTGCGGATGATGCCTTCGTTTTTCAGCAGCCGGTCGATGTCGCGCGAGCCATAACGTGCGATCTTGTTGGGATCAAAATTGTGGAAGGCTTTGCGGAAATTGTCCCGCTTGCGCAGGATGGTGATCCAGGAAAGGCCAGCCTGGAAGCCGTCCAGCACCAGCTTTTCGTAGAGCGCGCGGGAATCATACTCCGGCACGCCCCATTCGGTGTCGTGATAGGAGAGATAAAGCGGGTCTTCTCCCGGCCAGTGACAGCGCGCTTTCTCGACAGCCATGTTGACCCCTTAACAGGTCAAGCCAGCCATGCGGGGCGCGTCAACGCAACAGGAATGTTGTCAGCGGTGAAAGATGGCACATTCTCCATGCGATCGAGCCGCATGAGCGCGAGGCCTTTTATGCCATCGGTGGACAATATCTCCCCCGCTTCCATGCCGTTTCCCATGACCGGCGTGCCCGGCACTGGCAGCGGCGCGTTCGCGGAAATCAGATGGGGTCGCTTGCGCGCCGTTGCGCGGTGTTTCATGCGCGCGGTCAGTTCCTGGCCGACATAGCAGCCTTTCTCGAAGGACACGGCGTGAAGCTCATCCAGACCTGCGTCCAGGGCGAATATCTTCTCGAAACCGAAATCCGCGCCTTCCGGCACGCCCAGCGCCAGACGTTCCGCGTGATAGGCTTCCGGTCCGGCGAGGCCAGTGGGCATTTCCGCCACCGCGCCGATGCTGCGGACGGGAAGACCGGGGTGGCGCGGATCAGGGAAGGTCACGGCCTGTGTTGCCGCCGCGCCGGGTAGCCCGGCATAGACGCCCAGCTGTCCGCGCATCTCCAGTTCCACCTTGGCGCGCAGCTTGTAGAGACGAAGCTTGCGAAACAGCGCGTCCTGCGCCTGAGCGACGCAGTCGAGCAGCAGCGCGCCATCGCCTTCCGTGATGAAGAAATCGAACAGGATTTTGCCCTGGGGCGACAGCAGGGCGCTGTAAAGGCCGGTTCCCTGACTCAGCCGTCCGATATCGTTGGTAATCAGCCCTTGCAGGAAATCGCGCGCCTCCGGGCCGGTAACGGCCAGCACGGCGCGGTCTGTCAGATGGGCCGGTTCCATGGCTTCCCAAGTAATCCGCCCTGTCAAGATTGCCAAGGTGCGGGGGAGGGGGTAAGCCGCCCAACCATGAGCGACACATTCGATTTGCTGATCCGGGGCGGCACGGTGGCGACGCCGAACGGTATTGCCCCTGCCGATGTCGGGGTCATCGCCGGGCGCATCGCCGCCATCGGCAGCCTGGCCAACGCCAGGGCCGTGGAAACCTTCGAGGCGAGGGGCCTCCATGTGCTGCCGGGCGCGATGGACACACAGGTCCACTTCCGCGAACCGGGCAACGAGCACAAGGAAGATCTGGAGACGGGCAGCCGCGCCGCCATTCTGGGTGGTGTCACCTCCGTGTTCGAAATGCCGAACACTGCGCCGCCCACCACCACGCGCGCCGCGATCGAGGACAAGCTGGCCCGCGCGAAGAACCGCATGCATTGCGACTATGCTTTTTATGCCGGCGCGACGCCCGCGAATATCGGCGCGCTGGCCGAGCTGGAACGCATTCCCGGCGTGTGCGGCATCAAGGCGTTCCTCGGTTCCTCGACCGGCACGCTGCTGCTCAACAAGCCCGACGATATTCTCGCTGCGTTGAAAGCAGGCCGCCGCCGCGTGGCGGTGCATTCCGAAGACGAAGACCGGCTGATCGGCCGCAAGGCGCTGGCCGAGCGCGGCAAGCCGGAAACTCATCCCGTATGGCGCGATGCCGAAGCGGCGCGCGCGTCCACGGAACGTGTGCTGGCTTTGGCCCGCGCGGCCGGGCGCCGTCTGCATGTGCTGCATGTGACCACGGGCGATGAAATCCCGCTGCTGGCCGCCGCCAAGGACATCGCCACCGCCGAGACCACGCCGCAGCATCTGACCCTGTCTGCGCCCGAATGTTATGAGCGGCTTGGCACCTATGCGCAGATGAATCCGCCGATCCGCGATGAAAGCCATCGTCAGGCCCTGTGGCAGGCGGTGCGCGACGGCGTGATCGACGTGATCGGATCGGATCACGCGCCGCATACGCACGAGGAGAAGGACAAGACCTATCCCGATACGCCATCGGGCATGCCCGGCGTGCAGACTCTCGTGACGCTCCTTCTGGACCATGTGGCCAAGGGCAATCTCACGCTGGAACGGTTCATCGATCTTACCGCTTCCGGGCCGCAGCGCATTTTCGGCATCGCGGGCAAGGGCCGCATTGCGCTGGGTTATGACGCCGATTTCACCATCGCCGATCTGAAATTGACGAAGACCATCGAGAATAGCTGGATCGCTTCGCGCTGCGGCTGGACGCCGTTCGACGGCATGAAGACCACCGGCTGGCCCGTTGCAACCATATTGCGCGGCAAGGTTGTGATGCGGGACGGCGCGCTCACGCTTGCATCGCAAGGTGCGCCGGTGCGGTTCGTCGAGACCCTGGAACCGACTTCGCCTTGACGCCGCGTTCGAATTCGGGCTGCGTTCGGCGCAGCATGGTTGCTCTTGACCCCGCACACCGGTTCTGGCCGTCCGCTGCGGACGCCGCCGCATGACCTATATCTGGTTGATCGTTTCCGGCGTCATCATGGGCCTGATAGCGGCGGTGCCCATTGGCCCGGT
>JAFIHO010000195.1 GCA_017849395.1 Hyphomicrobiales bacterium | reverse complement strand
TTTCTTCGTGGTGCTGCCCGCACTTGTGGTGGCCGCCATCGCCTTCCGTTTCCTGCCAAAGCCCAAAATGCGCCCCATGCCCCGGCCAACAGACGCCGACATCATCGAAGGCACATATGAAATCGCGCCCGATGATGGTGAAAGGAAACGGCTCGAATCCTAGGCTGTCCTGTCCGTTCGCGGGCGGCCTGCTTGACCTTTGCGGCCCGCCCTATATCAAGTCCGCCGCCTCGCCGGACGGTTCCGGCAGGTGTGGACAAGGGGAGGGGGGTACCCCAATCTGGTCCAAACAGAAATCCATATCCTGTGTTTCCGGCCCGGCCTGGGCGCACGGGTTGTATCGGGAGGCGGTCCGTGGCGGTTTCGGGTGTGAAGAAGGTGGTGCTGGCCTATTCGGGCGGTCTGGATACCTCGGTCATCCTCAAATGGCTCCAGACCGAATATGGCGCGGAGGTGGTGACCTTCACCGCCGATCTGGGCCAGGGCGAGGAAATCGAGCCCGCCCGCCAGAAGGCGCTGACCCTCGGCATCAAGCCGGAAAACATCTTCATCGAAGACCTGCGCGAGGAATTCGTGCGCGACTTCGTCTTCCCCATGTTCCGCGCCAATGCGGTGTATGAGGGCGTCTACCTGCTGGGCACCTCCATCGCGCGCCCGCTGATCGCCAAGAAGCAGATCGAGATCGCCGAAAAGGTGGGCGCCGACGCCGTCTCCCATGGCGCGACCGGCAAGGGCAATGACCAGGTGCGGTTCGAGTTGGGCTATTACGCGCTGAAGCCCGACATCAAGGTGATCGCGCCCTGGCGCGAATGGTCGCTGACCAGCCGCACCCGCCTGCTGGAATTTGCCGAGCAGCACCAGATTCCGATCGCCAAGGACAAGCGTGGCGAAGCGCCGTTCAGCGTGGACGCAAACCTGCTGCACTCCTCCTCCGAGGGCAAGGTGCTGGAAGACCCGGCGGTGGAAGCCGACAGTATCGTCTATCAGCGCACCATCAGCCCGGAAGAAGCGCCCGACAAAGCCACCTATGTCGAGATCGGCTTCGAAAAGGGCGATGCCGCCAGCATCGACGGCGAAAAGCTTTCGCCCGCCACCCTGCTGACCCGCCTGAATGCGCTGGGCAAGGCCAATGGCATCGGCCGCCTGGACCTGGTGGAAAACCGCTTCGTCGGCATGAAGTCGCGCGGCGTGTATGAGACGCCCGGCGGCACCATCCTTCTGGCCGCCCATCGCGGCATCGAAAGCATCACCCTGGACCGGGGCGCGATGCACCTGAAGGACGAGTTGATGCCGCGCTATGCCGCGCTGATTTACAACGGCTTCTGGTTCAGCCCGGAGCGCGAGATGCTCCAGGCCGCCATCGACTACACCCAGCAATATGTCACCGGCTCGGTGCGGCTGAAGCTGTACAAGGGCAATGTCGCGGTGGTCGGCCGCTCCTCGCCATACTCGCTCTACAGCCAGGATCTCGTCACCTTCGAGGACGACCAGGGCGCTTACGACCAGAAGGACGCGGCAGGCTTCATCAAGCTGAACGCCCTGCGCCTGCGTACCCTGGCGATGCGCAAGCGCAAGACCAGCAAATAATGGCCAACGAAGACCAGATCAAATTCTGGAACGAGAAGGCGGGCCGCAACTGGACCGAACTTCAGGAGCGGATGGATGCCAACCTGTCCGCCATCCATGAGGCGATCATGGCCTTTGCAGCGCCGCGTCCGGGCGAGCGGGTGCTGGACATAGGCTGCGGCACCGGAACCACCACCCTGGCGCTGGCCGAGAGGGTCGGCGCGGAGGGCGCGGTGACGGGACTGGACATTTCCCAGCCGATGTTGGCGCTGGCGCGCGAACGCGCCAAAGGCCGGGCCAATGTGAAGTTCGTGGAGGCGGACGCGTCGGCGCATGTGTTCCGCCCCGAATATGACCTGCTCTTCTCCCGTTTCGGGGTCATGTTCTTCGACGATCCGGCACGCGCCTTCGCCAACCTGCATGGCGCGCTGAAGCCGGACGGGCGGATCGCCTTTGTCTGCTGGCGTTCGCCGCGCGAAAACCCGTGGGCCACTGCGCCCCTGGATGCGGCCAAGCCGTTCCTGCCGGAATTGCCCCCGCACGATCCCCTGTCACCCGGACCCTTCGCATTCTCCGATGCTGAGCGGGTGAAGGCCATTCTCGCCGCCGCCGGATTTTCCGCCATCCGCATCCAAAGGCATGACAGCGCGATGGACATGGGCAATGACCTTGCCTTTGCCGCCGCCCAGACGCTGCGGATCGGCCCGCTGTCACGCGCCGCAGCCGATGCGGATGAGGCCGCGCGGGCGAAAATCCTGGATTCGGTCAACGGCGCGCTGGCCGGATTCATCACGGCCGACGGCGCCATTGCGCCGCCTGCGGCATGCTGGCTGGTGGCGGCGCAGGCTTGAGCCGCTGCAGCCCCTCAGTCGGGCGGCGGGTCTGGGCGCAGGATGCTGGTTCGCATCCAGCCCGTAATGTTGCCGTCTGTCACCTTCGTCCAGTCGCCTTCCTGGGACACAAGCGTCACGATTGCGCCCTTCGACTCTTTCTTTAGGACGTGCCCAGAAGCCTTTGGTTTATCTCGAATAACGGACCCGGTCCGCCGCACATAACGGATGTTGCTGTCCGTCTGAACCGGGGCGGCGGCGCGCACCCTGCGCGGTGTCAAGACTTTGACGACTGGCCGGGCGATCTCCGCGACCGGCGCCGCTGCGCTGATCGTGTGCCTGCCAGCCCAGAAGGAAAGTCCCGCGGCCAGAAGCGTCACGGTCAGCCAGACGCCATGCAGCGCGATCTGCGAGCGCTGGGGATTCTCCACGGGCGCGGGACTCGCGCGGCCCAAGGACATGTCCGCAGGCCGAAGCCGGGTTCCGGCGGCGGCAGGGGAAAGGCTGTTCCGCGCCCCGGGCAATGCACGCAGCACCCGTCGAAGGCGCGGCCCCATCAGATATCGACGGCCGCGTACAGCGCGTTGTCCTGTATGAACTCGCGCCTGGGTTCCACCACATCGCCCATCAGTTTGGCGAACAGCTCGCCCGCCTCATCGGCATGCTGCACCTTCACCAGCAGCAGCGAGCGCGCATTCTCATCCAGGGTGGTTTCCCACAATTGTTCCGGGTTCATCTCGCCCAGGCCCTTGTAGCGCTGCAAGGCCAGCCCCTTGCGGCCCCAGTCATAGATGGCGTCCAGCAATTCGGACGGTGAGCGCACCTCGCGCGTCTCGTCCTTGCGCTTCAGGCTGCCCGACTTGAGGTAGAAGGACTGCAACTCGCCCGCCATCTTGTCCAGCCGCCGCGCATCGGCCGAACCGATCAGCGCCCCGTCTATTGCAACCGCCTCGCGAACCCCGCGCACGTCGCGCCAGAATTTCAGGCCGCCATCCGCGGTGGGCTCGCCATGCCAGCCGCGCTCATACTCCTCGCTGAGCGAGTCCAGCCGCTGGGCGATATAGGTCGCGGCATCCGCCGCCTTGGCCGCGTCCGACAGGATTTCGGGGTTCAGCGCCCCCGCGATCGCCGCCTGTTCCAGCACGAAGCGCGGATAATGGCGCGGGAACCCGTTCAGGGCCGCCACGGCCTGGCGGGCATGGGCGATGATCTCGTCCAGATGCTGTCCCGCGATGGTTTCGCCGGTATGCGACGTCAACACCGCCCCCGCCGCACCTTCCGCGATCAAATAGTCCTGCAGGTCGGGTTCGTCCTTCAGATACCGCTCCGACTTTCCCCGCGTCGCCTTGTAGAGCGGCGGCTGGGCGATGAACACATGCCCGCGTTCGATCAATTCGGGCATCTGGCGGTAGAAGAAGGTCAGCAGCAGTGTGCGGATATGAGCCCCGTCCACGTCCGCGTCGGTCATGATGATGATCTTGTGATAGCGCAGCTTGTCGGGATTGAACTCCTCCCGCCCGATGCCGGTGCCCAGCGCGGTGCTCAACGACACGATGGAATCGCTCGACAGCATCTTGTCGAAGCGCGCCCGCTCGATGTTCAGGATCTTGCCGCGCAAGGGCCGCACCGCCTGGTCGGCGCGGTTGCGGCCCTGCTTGGCGCTGCCGCCCGCGCTATCGCCCTCGACGATGAAGA
>JAFIHO010000194.1 GCA_017849395.1 Hyphomicrobiales bacterium | reverse complement strand
CCAACATCCCGCCAATCTTGTTGCCAGGGAAGGTTTCCGCGTGCTGCCATACGATCCGGCCTGTGCGCGCGTCCAGCGCGTAGAGTTTTCCATCCGTGGCCGGGTAATAGATCTTGTCGCCATACAGCACCATGGTGCGAGTTGCGTTCTCGACATTATCGAGCGTGGGTCCCAGACGGTTCTCCCAGATCAGTTCACCGGTGGCGGCATTCAATGCCTGCACCACATTCGTATAGTTGGTCGACACAAACATGGTGCCATCATGCACGAGAGGCGTGATCTGCTGGCGCGCGCCCTCGTCCATCGCCCATACCCAGCGAAGTTGCAGGGTGGCGACATTGTCCCGGTTGATCTGTTTAAGCGGACTGTTGCTCCAGCCGGCGTAGTTCCGATAGTGCATCAGCCAGTCGGCTTCCGGCGGATTGAGCATCGTCGCGTCGGTAATGGGAGTATAGTTCTGCACTGTCTTGCTGACAGTCAGGCCAGTACGCGCGGCTGCAGCCGGACGCCGCTGCTGGCGGGCTGGCGCGGCCGGCAGCGTGCGCGGCGTCTGGGCGATATCGGCCGGAGTCTTCCCGTTTGCTACGGTATTGATGGTGACAGACGTGTTTTGATCGAAGGCGGCTGAACCGCCCTGGGCACCGTTTGCCTTTAATATATAGGCGACGATCGCGGCATAAGTGTCGTCGCCGAGAGAGTTGGCGTTGCCGAGCGGCATGGAAAGCTTGATCTCGTTGAACAGATCCTGAGTGCTTCGGCGGCTCCATTTGCCCATGAAGAATTCGCCGGACAATTGCGGAGCCATACCGTCGCCCGCCAGGTTGCCGCCATGGCAGGACGCGCAATTCTGGTTGAAAGCTGTACGGCCCGCGGTGGCCTGCGCCTCGGTGAAGGGACCAGCGGCCAGGGATTGCGCAGCCGCGAGTTTCGCACCGGCTACCGCACCCACCGCGCCGAGAACGGCCAACGCCCAGGATATTTTCTGCACTTTTCGCACGGCAGGTTTTCCTTGATTCATGGTCTTGCTATTGATTTTTCGCGTCATTGGGTACCAGCGGCAGGTCAGTCGTTCAAAAGCCCAGGCATGTACCAATCGCCCTGCTGCGGAACGCCCGGAGCGGCGCTGTCATGCTGCGGCTCAAGCCAGCCCCACAGATTGCCGGTCGCCGCCTTCTGACTGTTGATCTGGATGTATAGTTTGCCGCTTTTCAGCGCGGCAACCTGTGCGGAGGTCAGCGTGAGCTCGCCACTCACCGTACCGGACACATCCTGCGAGACCTTCAGATCCAGGATGGACGGCCCCGGTGCTCCCATGACCAACCCCAAATTCAGCTTGGCATCTGTCGCCGGGCTGACTAACCCGCCGAAGGTGCCACTCACCGACAATTTGCGGCCGTCCAGCACGGCGGTCGCGCTGCCGCGTCCTTGGATGTTGGCCCTGTTTGCGGCGGTCAGCGGAGCGGGTCCGAGATTGGCCTGGAAATTCTCGGTCGCCTGCGCCGCGAGGCTGAAGAGGATGCCTCCCAGAATCGCCGGCACGGCAAGACAGAAAGCTTTCTTGGTCGTCATGATCTGGGCCCCGCAAGAATTAAGCGTAATCCTACCCTCCCCACCGGCGAACGGGAGCACGAAAAACCACGCAATCGGAAAGCGGCCACACCCCGACTGGACGAGGTCCGCCACATCCGGCTACTCCGGCAAAGCAAATGTATACAGCATATTCCGGTTACTCGCCTGATCGATGGCAGGGCAATGTGGACCAAAGCCTGAGAAGGCCGCTTCCGACCATCACCGCGACATATTGGCGTCCCTTGACCAGATAGGTCGCCGAGAGCCCGCGGCCCAGGAAGCCGGAACCGGCCAGAGTACAGAATCAAGCTCGCGGCAGGGCGAAAGCAATGAGCTCGGCCGGATAGTTGCCCCCACCTATGGCCAGCACGATATATTGCCGTCCGTTCAGCATGTAAGTCATCGGCGATCCGGTCTGGGGCGCGGGCATATAGACGGCACCTTTCTCTTCGCCCGTCCTTTTGTCATAGCCCCGCAACATCGCCCCACGCACACCGGATGGCGTGGTGAAAAAGCCGCTCTCACCACAGATCACCAACGACTTGGTGCACATAGGACCGATCAGGCCCGGACGACCGGTGCGCGGTATCTTCAGGCCCTTCAGGGCTGGATGATTTCGGATCTCGTCCGGCGTTTCGCCATGCGCCACCTGCCAGACGATATCACCCTTGGACAGGTCGATCGCCGAAATGCGGCCATAAGGCGGCTTCATCAGGGGCAGTCCCTGAACCGTCAGTACGCCGGGCCGCAGCCCTCCGCCCGATCCTGGCTGAACAGGCCCCCCCGGCGCGATTCCCGGTATGCCCCGCACATACTCGAATTCCGAGATACTAGGCCCAGGCGACGGCACGATGCTCATCGTCGTCACCGTATTCTGCGAGAATGCAAAGACGGTGTGGGTCTCAGGATCGTAGCAGGCACCCGGCCAGTTGGTGCCTCCCTGGGTCGCCAGAGTCATCAATGAGCCCCAACTGCCATCGACGGTCCCGAGAGTCGGCGGTGTGAAGATGCCGCCGGTCTTGTAGTGCGAAATGAGTTGCAGGCCCTGAGCGTGCAATTCCGGGGTGAAATCGATGATCGTGACAGGCGAAACCTCCTGCACGTCATAGGGTGGCGGCTTGGTGGGCACGGGTTGAGTCGGCGAATACCATTCGCCGGGTACGTTGCCGGCTTCGACGCGTACTTCCGGAATGGGCCAGATCGGCACTCCCGTCTCGCGGTTCAGTACATATAGAAAACACTGCTTGGTCGGCAGCGCCAACGCCTTGACCACGCGGCCGTTATGGGGGATGTCGCAAAGGATTGGCGCACAGGGCAGATCTCGGTCCCACAGCCCATGATGTATGGTTTGATAATGCCAACGGCGCTTACCGGTTTCGATATCGACTGCGACAAGGCTTTCGCCGAATAGCGCAGGTCCCGCGCGGTACATGCCGTTGGAATCGCCGGTCGGCAATTCGATGGGCAAATAGATCAAGCCCAATTCAATGTCCGCTGACATCTGCGCCCAGCAACCCGCATTGCCCGCCTGTTCGGCCTCGCCTTCGCGGAGCCAGGTTTCGTATCCGAACTCGCCTTTGAGCGGGATGGTATGAAAAATCCATTTGCGCCGTCCGGTACGCACATCGAAACCACGCACATAGCCCTTGGGACCGCCGCGATGGCGCGGCGCATTTCCCGCCAGGTGAGCCGCGCCCACCACCACCGTGTCCCGCGCCACAAGCGGGGTCGCATGAAGACCGATATCGGCCGTGATCAGATCGAGATCCTGGTCGTTATTCTTCTTCAGATCGACGATGCCATTGACGCCAAAATTTTTGACCGGAACTCCGGTCGCCGCGTCCAGGGCTATCAACTGATAGCCGGGCGTGACATAGAGAATGCGTTCCTCGCTGCCGTCGCTCCAATAGGCAACGCCCCGGCCGGACAGTTGACGCGGCGCGTGGCGGGCGCGCTCACCTTCGTCGATGCGATACAGCCATAGCAGTTCGCCGTTCGCGGCATCCAGACAGACAACGTCCCGGCGCGAGCCCGCGGTAACAAACAGACGGCCTTTCAATACCAGCGGCGTCGATTGATAATAATATTCCGGTCGCGCGCCCAACGAAGTGGTCTTGAACCGCCACACCACCTCCAGATCATTGAAATTGGTCGCATTGATCTGATCCAGGGGTGCATAGCGCGTGCTGGCGAGATCGTTAGCATAGTTGGCCCACTCCGTGTCGGGCGACGCCGCGCGCGGAGCATTCTGCGCCCGCAATGGCGTCAGTCCGGCCAGCAGACAACTAGTTGACGTGGAAAGCATCAGCCGTCGGGTCAGCGGCATCTATAAAAATCCCCTGAAAAGCCAGTCTGAATGCTCACTTTATTCCCTGCATTATGCAAATGCCTAACGCTGCTCTGCGAAAGGCAAAGCGTATCGACGAGCGCTTTAGGCTTTATACAGCTTTCGTCAGAACCTCACGCAAACGGCGAGCCACGATCATGTCCTCGCCCGGTTGCAACATCCAGACCCCGACCACGATAGCGTTTTCGGCGTTTGGCAATCCGGCTGACCCGGATTTTCGGCCCGTTGATGGATTGACTTCGATGGATGGCGAACCTGTCCGCAACGCCTGAGCTACTTCCAGAGGCGCTTTTCCGACTCGTGCCTGATCATAGCGTAGCAGGAGATGTGGAATCGCGTTCGCTACCGGCGGCACAAATATCTCATGTGTCAGGGTTGGAACGTCTTTGAGATGGGACGCAATACGATTGGCGCGGCGCAGGAATTCCGCCTGCATCGAGTCATCGCTTTGGTCCAGCAGCCAATCTATTGCCGCCACCATGCCGACGATCTGCTCCTTCGCCACCTTCATGCCGCGGCCCACCGTTTCGTCGCGCGGGCTGTTGCTCCAGCCAGCGGCCTCAATCAAATCCTTTCTTCCCAGCAAGAGGCCGGCATTCTGTGGACCACGAATCCCTTTGCCGCCGGAAAACGTGACGAGATCGAAACCCATCTGGGTATAGGCCCAAAGGTTGGAAATCGGCGGCACATCGGCGGCGGCATCGTTGAAGCAGGGTACACCGTGCTGGTGAGCAACCCGGATCCAGTCTTCACGGCTGATCTGACCGCCCTCTGCCGCGTTGAAGAAGTGACACATGGCCGTGCGTTCGTTGAAGGCGGATTCATACTGCTCCAGCGTCTCGACCTCGACAAAGCGGACGCCGCAGTTGGTCAGGGCATGGTCATAGCCGTAACGATGGGCTTTCTGGACGATCACTTCATGCTTTAGTCCCGACACCTGTTGGGGAAGGAGACTGACAGACTGCCGATTTCCGACCGTCATGCAGGCCGCCGTTCCCAGCGTAAGCGCGGACGCCGCGCCCGAACAAATCAAGGCTGCCTCGCATTTCAGCCTACGGGCCAGGTATTCGCCCGATTTCTGTTGCAGTTCCGCCAGCTTCACAGGGTTCTTGGCTGCAAGCGCGACGGCCGCCTGCACTGATGGCGGCATGATCGATGCGGTCAGCGCCGTATAAGTTCCGGCAGCGTTGATGATCTTGGTGACGCCCAGTTTGTCGTAATAATCAACGCCCTCTGCCGTTTGCGCCGGGGCGGCATCAGCGGCGCCGGACGCGGCGCCTAGAACACCCGTGGCAGCCAGCGCATTCCGCGCCCAGCCAAGAAAGCTCCGTCGTGAGGTCTGCCCTGTCATCTTCTTCTCCCCCTGCGTGTTTCCGCGTGGGGTGATATTGTCGAATTGAAGTCCTGCCCGCAATCCGCATGGCCGGTTCAACCCGTCTTTCGACGGGGGGCACCAGCCTTGCCTTTAAGACTTTTCCGCAGGGCTTCCATCAGATCGATCACATTGTTCTGTTCGACAGGTTCGGCAGTGACCAGCTTTTCGCCCCTCTCCTTGCGGCGGATCAGGTCGCGCAGGGCATTCTCATAGCGGTCCACGAACTTTTGCGGCTCGAACGCGCCTTCCTGTTGCTCGATGATCTTGCGGGCGATCTCTACCATGCGCTTGTCCGGCTTGGCTGCGGGAATGTCGCTGAAAGCGTCTTTCGGCTGCACAACCTCGTCGGCCATCCGCAATGTATAGACAAGAATGCCCCTGTCTCGCGGCTCGAGGGCCACCAGTCTTTCGCGGGTATGCATCACCACCCTGCCCAAAGCGATCCGTCCGGTTTCCGCGAGCGCTTCACGGATCACGACATAGGCTTCGGTGCCGCCTTTTTCGTTCGGTACGAGATAATAGGGATCGTTCCAGTAGAGGCGGTCTATGCTCTCTTCGTCTACGAAACGCTCGATCTCGATCACGCGGGTCGTTTCGAGTTTAACCGCATTCAGCTCTTCGTCGGTCAGCACAACATAATGGTTCTTGGAAATCTCATACCCCTTCACCAAGTCGGCGCGCTCCACCGGCCCGATGTCTGGATCGGTGGGGATCATGCGGATTCGATTTTTGGTCTCGGGATTGAGGAGGTGGAAAGAGATATTCCCCGCCCGGCTTGTGGCACCATAAAGCGCCACCGGACAGGACACCAAGGATAGGCGCAAACTGCCCTGCCAGATGGGACGGCTGCTCAAGTGCGCTTCTTCAAACCGGACGGGGGCGTGCCGGGGTTTCCCAGCCGTTTTTCGGGGAGAGGGCTTGCGGCCGGTCTTTTTGCGGGTAGCCATGGCGGTCCTCGAAAGGGTTTTGGGGAAACGTTCAGTGGGAATTATGTTTCCTTCGCTGGAGGAACCGGGACATGGCAGCAGAAAGATCGGCAAACGGAAAGCCCCGGAGAAGGGGGAAGCTCGCGCAATATCAGTCCATGCGTGACTTCAAGATCACAGCAGAACCCAGCGGCCGACTGAAGATCAAACCTGCAAACCAACTTCGATACGTGATCCAAAAGCATGCCGCGACCCGGTTGCACTATGACTTCCGGCTGGAGTTGGACGGGGTATTCCGTTCCTGGGCGGTGACCCGGGGCCCATCGCTCGACCCCGCAGAAAAACGCTTGGCGGTGGAGGTGGAAGACCACCCGCTGGACTATGGTGATTTTGAAGGCACTATTCCCAAAGGCCAATATGGCGGCGGCACGGTAATGCTGTGGGACCGGGGCTATTGGGCGCCGGAAGGCGATCCCAGGAAGATGCTCGCGCGGGGCGACCTGAAATTTGTCCTGCAGGGCGATAAACTGCACGGCGGCTGGGTTTTGGTGCGCATGCGGAACGATAAATTCAAGTCAAAACGCAACAATTGGCTTTTAATAAAGCACCACGACAGATACGCCAAAAATGGAGACGGCGAGAATATTCTGAAGAAGGATCGTTCCGTCGCATCCGCCCGCGCGATGACCGCGATTGCGGCGGGCACGGGGCGCAAGCCCAAGCCATTCATGCGTCCGAAGAGCTTCAAGGCCGACGCGGTTTGGCAATCAAAGAAAAAAGAGCAGGCTGGGCCAGAGCCCGCTCGAAAATCACGGAAGAGAACAAGCGATCGGAAAGGCGCAATGCCGTCGTTTGTGGAGCCGCAGATGGCGCACTTGGTGGCACAGCCACCTTCCGGCCAGGATTGGGTTCATGAGGCCAAGTTCGACGGCTATAGGACGCAATTGCGGGTCGAAGACGGAGTCGCTGTTTTGCGCACTCGCAAGGGACTCGATTGGACAAGCCGTTTCGCCGCCATCGCGAGGACCGCGCAAAAATTGCCAAACTGCATGATGGACGGCGAGGTCGTGGCCTTGAATGCGAATGGCGCACCGGATTTCAGCGCATTGCAGGCAGCGTTGTCAGACGGTCGGTCCGAGCGCCTGATTTTTTTTGCCTTCGACCTGCTGTTCGCGGAAGGCGAGAATTTGCGTGGCATGCCGCTGATCGAGCGCAAGGCGCGACTGGCGAAATTGCTGAAGGGTCCAAAATCCAGCTTGCGCTATTCCGAGCATTTCTCTGGAAAGGGCGGATCGATGCTGGCATCCGCCTGCCGCACCGGGCTCGAGGGCATAGTCTCCAAGCGCGCCGAGGCGCCCTACCGTTCGGGGCGCGCCGGCGATTGGGTCAAAAGCAAATGCCGTCCTGGCCAGGAGGTGGTTATCGGAGGATGGAGCACAACAGCCGGAAAATTCAGATCACTTCTGGTAGGCGTTCATCGCCACGGCAAGTTGGTCTATGCCGGGCGCGTCGGTACCGGCTATTCTGCGCAAAAGATGAAGCAGTTGATGCCAAAACTGAAAGCGATGGCAGCAAAGGAGAATCCCTTCTCGGACAAAGGCGCCTCACGCAATCGGTCCGGCGTGAATTGGCTGAAGCCCCAGCTGGTGGCTGAGATCGACTTTGCAGGCTGGACCAGCGATGGCCTGGTGCGTCAGGCCGCATTCAAAGGCTTGCGCGCCGACAAGCCGGCCGCAGAGATAAAGGCCGAGGCAGCGAAGCCAACAGCGCGCTAGCCCTTCTCCAAAAGCTGTCCCTCCATTGTCCAATCGGTTCAGGGTGATAGATTGGCGCCATGCCCACCGAACTGTTGCAGCGTCTTGCCCTGGCCACCGCGATCGGATTGCTGATCGGAGTTCAACGCGGCTGGCAGGCGCGCGACGCCGAAGATGGTACGCGAGTCGCCGGGATCCGAACCTTCACCTTGATAGCGATCCTTGGCGGCATTTGCGGCTTGCTATCCCGAGATGCGTTGCCCTTGTTTGGTTTTTGCTTGCTGGGCTTCGCGCTGCCCTTTGGGTGGTTTGAATGGCGCAATGCCCGGCTAACGGGGTCGGTGTCAGCGACGGGGCTAATCTCGGGGATGCTGTCCTTCGTGCTAGGCGCCTATGCGGTGCTTGGTGACATGACAGTGGCAGCCGCGGCCGGGGTCGCGGCGACCGCCATCTTGGCGGAACGGCAAGTAATGCATTCCTTCCTGCGCGGTATCACCTGGATCGAATTGCGGGCCGGGCTGATCCTCCTGGTCATGACAGCGGTTCTACTGCCGGTGCTGCCGAACCGCACAGTCGATCCCTGGGACGCGATCAATCCGTATCAGATTTGGCTGATGACCGTGCTGGCCGGTTCGGTGTTCTATGGCGGCTATGTCGCGATGCGGCTGGTGGGCGAAAGCAATGGCTTGCTGTTCGCGGGCATCATAGGCGGCATCGCCACGTCCACCACGGTCACCTGGACCTTCGCCCGAATGGTGCGGCAGAACCCCGACGTGCGCGCGCCCGTGATCACCGCTGTGCTGGCCGCCTGGATCGTATCGCTGCTGCGCATGACGCTGCTGGCGGGCGCCATTGCCCCGCCCGTCGCGCTGGCGATGGCGCCGCCGCTCGGCGCGGCGGCGCTGGTGCTTCTGGCGGGAGGGCTGACGTCCTATCGCGCTGCGGCGCGAGCGAATCCCAGCCCGCTCGCGCTGCGAGATCCACTGGAACTGTCTCTCATCCTCCGTTTTACCGCCGTGCTGGTATCGATCATGCTGCTGGCGAAATGGTTGTCTACCAGCGCAGGCCCGTCCGGCCTGCTGGCGCTGGGCGCCGTATCAGGCATTCTGGATGTCGATCCCATTACCCTGTCGATGGCGGACGCCGCGCGCACCGGCCTGGATCTTCGAACCGCAGCGGGTGCAATCCTGGCAGCGGCAGCCACCAACGCCATTGCCAAGGCCGTCCTTGCGGCAAGCTTCGGCGGCCGACGGGTGGGCGTGATGATGGGTGGACTAACTTTGGCTGCACTCACAGCAGGGACGCTGACCTACTTGTGGCTGTAAATTTGCATCATCAGATTGCCACACGCAGACGGCAGGATGAACTCGCGAAAGAATTTCGATGAATAGACGCGGCGTCCTGAAAGCTGGGTTAGGGCTGGGCGCATTGGCGACGGCGCCTGTGCGCACTATCGCTCAGATTGTCCCGGACAAGTTGCGCCCCGCCCTGCCTCATGGCGTGATGAGCGGCGACCTGCTGCCGGACCGGGCCATGATCTGGGGCGCGGCCGACCGCCCTGCGCGCATGGTTGTCGAATGGTCGCGCGATCCGAACTTCGCGCGTGCGGAGCGGCGCATCGGGCCGCTGGCGACACCGGATACAGACCTGACTGCCAAGCTCGACCTTACCGGCCTGCCACCCGGCGAAGAAATTCATTACCGTGTCGCCTTCCACGATCCGGACAATGCGCGCGCCATCAGCGACTGGACGCCGGGACGCTTGCGTCTGCCCGGCGCGACCCTGCGCCCCGTGCGGTTCACCTTTTCAGGCGACGAAGCCGGGCAAGGCTTTGGGATCAATCCGGAATTTGGCGGCTATCGCATGTATGAGGCGATGCGGCGCGTGCGTCCGGATTTCTTCATTCACCAGGGTGACCAGATCTATGCCGACGGGCCCATCCCGGAGTCGGTGGCTCTGCCCGGCGGGGGCACCTGGCGCAATATCGTGACGCCAGCCAAGGCGAAGGTTGCGGCAAGCCTGGCGGGTTTCCGGGGCGCGTTTGCCTACAATCTTATGGACCGGAACAAGCGGAGCTTCCTCGCAGACGTACCGATGCTGGTCCAGTGGGATGACCATGAGGTCCGCAACAACTGGTATCCCGGTAAAGTCCTGCCCGATGGTACGCCAGTGGACCGGCTGGCGGCGTGGTCGCGCCAGGCCATGCTGGAATACAACCCGATGCGGTTGACCGCCAATGTACAGGGCGTGCAGCGCATGTTCTCCTGGGGACCGTTGCTGGATGTATTCATCCTGGACGCGCGCACTTACAGGGGATCCAACGATCTGGCAGCAGACAGATCACCCGGTGCGGGCATGTTCGGCCAGGCGCAGATCGCATGGCTGAAAGGCGCGTTGGCGACATCAAAAGCGACCTGGAAACTGATCGCTTCCGACATGACCCTGTCGCTCACCGTGAAGGATTATAAGTCCTATACGGACCCGCCCACCGGCATCGAGGGATTGTCCAATGGCAAGCCCGGCGCGCCGGGCGGACGCGAAGCGGAATTTGCGGAACTTCTATCCTTTATCCGAGCGCGCGGTATCGCAAACACATTCTGGATAAGCGCCGATGTTCATAACGCCAGCGCCATCCATTACCACCCTGACCGCGCCGCCTTCAAAGACTTCACGCCTTTCTGGGAGATAGTCGCCGGACCAATCAACGCCGGTGTTTTTTCGATTCCGGACAATCCGCCCGACCCAACCTTTGGGCCGGATATTGTCTTTGCATCCGTACCGGGTCCGATTCAAGACCATAGTCCCAGCACCGGACTTCAGTTTTTCGGTATGGGCGAGATCGATCCGGAAAGCCGGACATTGACGCTATCAATTAATGACCTCAATGGCCGCCAATTGTGGCGCAAGGAACTCAACCCCGCGTGACCATCCGCGCACTGCCCATCTTGGCGGCCAGCAGGAGGGCCTGCGCCATGGCTTCGTCCCTGGCGCGCCCTTGCCCCGCGATATCGAAGGCTGTGCCATGCGCGGGTGTGGTGATCGGTACCGGAAGGCCGCCCTGCACTGTTACGCCACGTTCGAATCCCAGTAGTTTGACGGCAACCTGGCCCTGATCGTGATACATGGTGACGATAGCATCCAGTAGTCCGTCCCGTGCCTTCAGGAAGATCGTGTCTGCCGGATAAGGCCCTAAGATAGGCAAGCCCTCGGCGTTAAGTTCCTGCGCCGCCGGGGCGATGACATCGATCTCCTCGCGACCGCAGGTGCCGCCGTCGCCGCCATGGGGATTGAGCGCGGCAACGGCAACGCGCGGCTGCGCGAAACCGGCGGCGTTGAGTGTTTTATAGGTCAACCTTGCCGCAGCCTTGATGCGATCCTTGGTGATGAATTTCGGAACATCCGCCAAGGGGACATGGCTGCTTATGCGTGAGGTCCAAAGTGTTCCAAGCGTATTGAACTCGCAGAAATACTCTTTCACGTCCAAGTAGTCGGCAAAATAGTGCAGCTCATCCTCGAATGCCATGCCGCCCTTTTTCATCGCCTGTTTGTTCAGGGGCGCGAAACAGATGGCGTCGACATTCCGGCGCATGGCCGCATCCAGACAAAAACGAAGCGCTTCACGCGCCCCGCGCCCGGCTTCCGTGCTCACCTGACCGGGCACGATACCCGCCTTCGCCACTGTGGGAATCTCTATAATCGCGGGACTGCCCGATTCACTAACCTGTGACCAGTCCGTGATCGGTGTCGTTCGGATCCCCGCTCCGGCAATGCGCTGGCCTTCCGACCAAACCCATCCATCGCCGACCAGAACGATCCGTGCTGCTTCATGGATATCCGAACGCGCCATGGCCTTGGCGACCAGTTCCGGTCCAATACCGGAAGCGTCCCCGAATGTTACGGCTAGTATGGGTCTCTTGCCCATTGCAACTCGCTGGCGATTGTTTCAAGTCGGCCAGTGAGCGGCCTTTGCGTCAACAATGTCAACGCTTGCACATGGGGACCGGGCTGCCGGTCGATCCGGCAGCCCGTCGCGAAGAATCAATTCAGCGGCTGTCCGCCGTGCGGCGCGGCACGACCTGAAAGCGTGTCAGCTCCATCCGAGCCGGATGGAAATCCGGTGCCAGTTCCTGAGCCTTGCGATAGTCATAATAGGCAGCCGTCAAATCGCCCATCGCCTCGCGCGCACTCGCGCGATTGAAATAGGCGACATGCGGATTGGCGACACCCAGCGTCAATGCCTGGTCGAAATCAGCGCGCGCTTCCTGGTAACGCTCTTCGCGCAACAGAATCATGCCGCGGTTCATGAAAGCCTGAGCCAGGCGCGGATTGCGTGCGAGAGCGGCGTCATAATCGGCCTTGGCAGAGCGGTCATCGCCCGCGGCCGCTTCCAGAATGCCGCGATTGACAAGCGTTGCCGCACGCTCATTCTGCGACAGCGCATCGGCGAGCGCCGCGTCGCAATGAGGAATACTATTCTTGAGCGTAAAGCGCGAAATCGTGTTCACCTGCGCCGCAGCATTGGAACAGACTTCCGTATCCGCAACACCTGCCTTGACGGTTGCGCTGAAGGACGGCGCAGACGCAAACAAGAGAAGAACCGCCGCAGCGGCATAGGTCATTTTCATGTTTCACTCCCTGGATGGACCGTCATGTCGGATGCGATCCAATGCCCCAAACATACCAGCAAGTGCTTGGTCCGCCGCAAAAAACATCCCTTACAAAGTGGAAAAGCGTGGCGCAGGGTTGGGCGTGCTTATTGCGGTGGCGTTAAGCGCTGAGTGGCGGAGCTTCTTTGCACTGCAAATGCGCATGCGCAATAAGTGACCGTCTGAGGCAACCAGCCTGCTTTAAGGTAACGAGCGGGAAGAAAGCTCCGGTCTTTGGCCTGCCTGCCCCAGCATCAGGGTGTTAGCCCAACGCCGGTCACACGTATGGTGGCTGGATAGTAGCGCGGCGAAAGCCCGTAAATGATGCGCTGTCCCCCATGCTGGAAACACAGGGCCGGTGCTGTCCGGTGCGGCGCCCGACCTGTCGCAGATTACGTCATTTGCGCCATAAATCGCGCAGTCTGCGGCGCAAAAGCGGCTCCAGCAAGAGCGCCGCGCTGAGCAATGCGTCATCACTGCGTGATGGCCCTACAAGCTGCACCGAGATAGGCAGGCGCGGGCCCAGGCCTATTGGCAGGCTGACGCTCGGAGCGTGCAGAGCCGTCCACATCCGGCTCATCACCGGATCCCCAGTGCCGTCGCATTCGAGAGGCGCCTCGCCCAGCGCGGAGGGCGCGATCCAGGCGTCATATCCGGCGAACAGGCGCCGGAAGTTCGCGCGGCAGCGCGCAACCTTGTCCTGCGCGTCGTGATAGGTGCTTGCGGAAATGGTCAGTCCAGTCTGGCACAGCGCGAGAAACGCATCGCTGAGGGAGGCGCGATGGAACGCCAGCTCGAACACGTAATTGCGCGCCGCTTCATACGTCATGATGGTACGATGAAGTTCGCCAAGCTTTGCGAACTCCAGCGGCAATTCGACCGGCTCAATGTGCACGCCTGCGGCGGTCAAGGTCTCCACCGCCGCGAGGGTCACGTCCTTCGCACCATCCTGCATATGACGCCAGTCGAAGGTACGGCAGAAGCCAAGCCGGAGCGGATGCTGTGAACTATTTCGCGGGATCGTGGCGTCGCGCCCCGTCAAGACATCGCGCATCAGCATCGCGTCGGTCACGGATCGCACCAGCACGCCCAGACTGTCGAAGGACTCAGCCATTGGACGCAGGCCCGACAGACTGAATGCACCATGGCTGGCCTTGTAGCCGACAATGCCGCAGAAGGCCGCCGGACGGGTCAGTGATCCCGCCGTCTGCGAGCCGAACGCCGCGGGCACCATGTAGTCGGCAACCGCGGCCGCGGAACCACTGGATGAGCCGCCAGGCGTATGTGCCGGATCGTGCGGATTGCGCGTCTTGCCGGGCGAGAAATAGGCAAACTCGGTGGTGACCGTCTTCCCCAGCATGATAGCGCCTGCGCGGCGGCACAGCGCTACGCACGCGGCATCCCATCCCGGCTGCCGGTTGGCGTAGGGAGCGAAGCCCAGCCCGGTCGGCATATCGCTGGTGTCGATAATGTCTTTAACACCGATGGGCACACCACACAGTGCCCCGGTGGCGGGCAAACGGTCGGCCGCCCGCGCCGCCTCCAGCGCCACATCGGCATCCAGATATGTCCAGGCACCGATTTCAGGCTCACGCGCCCGGATGCGATCGAGGCAGGCCGTGACAAGCGCTTCAGAAGTGATCTCGCCGCTGCGGATGCGGAAAGCCATCTCCTGAAGGCCGAGCATGTTGAGCACGCGTCACCTCCGTCCGATGCGCTGGTCCGCCGGGAAAACATCGCACTTCTTCGAAATGAGTTCGTCGCCCATACAGGGATTTGCGTCACGCATAGCGATGTCCAGATGGGCGGGCATGTTGCGTCAGGCCGGTGCCTCAAGCCATGCGCGTACCTGCTGCCGCAGGAACGTCGAGTCGGCCGGATTGCGTTGCGGGTTGCCCGCGATATGGCCCCAGTCGCTGGGTATGGGAAACAGTCGGGCATTCGCGAGATGGGGCAGCTCACGTTCATTGTCCGCCACACGGAAATAGAGATCACTACGGCTCGGCATCAGCAGAACGCGCGCCGATATAGCATTGAGCGCGACCGTCAGATTGCCGTCATACAGGTCATTGTCGCTGATATCGCTGTGATACCAGGTCGTCAGATGGGCATGTAGGTTTGCCGGATGGCGTGCCGCGAACCGCAAATCCCAGTTCTGCTCCAGGAAAGCGTCGAGGGAGTCCGTCTCGAAGGGTTCGCGGTAGAGCGCATCGCGATAGAATTCCTGGCTGAACGCCCAGCCAGCATAGACCCTGCCGAAGGCCCGTAACGCGGCTTCGGGCTTTGCGCTGAAGCGGCCCCGGCCCGCATATTCCGGCGCCGCTTCCAGCAGCGAAAGCAACCCGGACAGAAACACTTTGTTATGCGGCGCGGTGCGCGCACTGCCGCAATTGACAATGATGCGTTCGGCGGCACCCGGGAAAAGCGCACCCCAATGATAAGCCTGCTGCGCGCCCATCGACCAGCCATAGACGCAAGCCAGTTTGGTAATGCCGAACTGTTGTTCCAGCATCAGCCGCTGGGCTCGCACATTGTCGGCAGCGGTCAACAGGGGTGGATAAGCGTCATTGTTCGACGGACTGGTGGAAAGTCCGTTGCCGAACATGTCGGGGATCACGATGAACCAGCGCGCGGGATCCAGAATGCCGTTGGGGCCGATCAGCCATTCGATGTCACCATGCTGCGCGCTGAAAGAAGTAGGATACAAGATGACATTGTCGCGCTTTGGCGACAGCGTGCCATGTGCCTTCCAGCTCAACTTCGCCGCGGGAAGCACCCCACCTTTCTGTAGGGCGAAATCGCCCAGTTCGAAAATGCCCTGCTGCGTTGGCCAGCTCATCGCCACACGTCCCCTTGCGCAGGCTGTTTTATGGAATGGGTTTGTTGGTCGTCAACGACGAAAGTCTAGCGCGGCCGCTCACCCCCCGGCTTCCAGGACTGGGCGCGATATAGCATATGACAATCTCCTGCTGGTATTGGACGGACGATCTAACTCACCGATTGTACGCGTCCAGCGCATAGAGGCAGGCGACAGCGCCTATTTCGACGCCACATGGGACATCTGTGCCTCTCGCTCAGCGTAGAGGACGCGCTTGTGCTATGGGTCGGAACCAACCTGGCCAAAGTCTCGTCAGTCTGAGCCGGGAGGCTTAAGCGCGGACTCCCTGCCCTTTGCTGCGCAGGGCAAAAAAAGCACCCACAACCAGCAAGAACAGCAACCCGCTAAGATAGAATTGTGGCGCCAGCTCGGGGCTGGCAGCCATGGCGACCAAGACTGCTCCCATCCCGGCGATGGCAAACCAAGACGAATAGGGGAACAGCCAAACCTTGAAAACGAGCTTGCCGGGATCGTTCTTTTCAGCCTGCCGGCGGATGCGGATTTCTGCCAGCGCGACCATGATGTAGATAGCCAGCATCGTCGCGCCCGACGCATTCACGAGGAAGGCAAACACCATCTCGGGCGAAATCACCGATGCCAGGATTGCCAGATAGCCGAAGACGCTGCCCAGCAGGATAGCGCGCGCCGGGACCTGGCGGCTGTTGACCACGACAATGGAGCGCGGCGCATCGCCCCGGGACGCGAGCGTGAACAATACTCGCGAGGTCACATACAAGCCGGAGTTCAAGCAGGACAGTACCGCCGTCAGGACGATGAAGTTCATGATAGGGGCTGCTGCAGGAACGCGAATACGTTCCATCGCGGAGACAAAAGGCGACTGCCCAGGCACGATCTCATTCCAGGGCACAATGCAAACAATCAGAAGGATCGAACCGATATAGAACAGTACGATGCGCAAGATCACCGTGTTGGTCAGCTTCGCGATGGTGCGGGCGGGTTCGGGCGATTCCGCCGCCGCGATGGTGGCAATCTCCGCACCCGTAAGAGAAAAGATGACCGTCGTAACCCCAGCCAGAACCGCAGTCACGCCCATCGGCGCGAAGCCCCCATGTGCCGTAAGGTTGGAGAAATTGGGCCCCGTCCCGCTGCCGAGGCCCAGCACATACCCAGCCGCCAGCAGAATAAAGGCGATGATGGCCCCGACTTTGAACGAAGCGAACCAAAACTCCAGTTCGCCGTAGGTACGGGCGGAGAACAGATTGCTGGCGGTCAATAGCGCCAGCAGAACCCAGCCGATGAGCCAGATCGGCAGGTCGATCCAGTGGCGGATGAGGTTTGCGCCCGCGATGGCTTCGATGGCAACGACAACGATCCAGAAGTACCAGTACAGCCATCCCGAGGTGAATCCCGCCCAGTCACCCAGACCTATGCGCGAGAACTCCGTGAAGGAACTGGTTCCGGGCAGAAGCAGCGCCATCTCGCCCATCATACGCATGACCAGCAGAACCAGCAGGCCTGCGAGCGCATAGCTGATGATGATGGCCGGTCCCGCCGATACGATGGCTGCGCTGGAGCCGACAAACAGGCCAGCACCAATGATCCCCCCGATGGAGATCATCGCGACGTGTCGCGCCAGCAATCCCTGCCCCAGTTGCGCTGGCGGCACCTCCTGAAGCTCTGTAGCGGGTATACCCATCTGCACCCTACGCGAAAAGACCGGCCATGGACCGCGCGATGTTACGCGAAAAGGCTTTCTTTCGCGGTATGGCTGAGACCGACATCGCGTGCGACATTCGCCTCGGTCAGCTTGCCCTTGAAGATGTTCAGGCCTTCCGCGAGGAACGGATTGATCCGCAGAGCCTCCATGGTGCCCAGATCGGCCAGTTGCAGCACAAAAGGCAGAGTCGCGTTGTTGAGCGCATATGTCGATGTGCGCGCAACCGCACCCGGCATGTTGGCCACGCAGTAATGCACAACATCATCGACGATATAGGTCGGATCAGAATGTGTGGTGGGACGACTGGTCTCCGCGCCGCCGCCCTGATCGATGGCGACATCCACGATGACCGAGCCTGGCTTCATGTTCTTCACATCCTGCGCCGTGATCAGACGCGGCGCGGCGGCACCGGGTATCAGCACGCCGATGATGACTGCATCGGCGTCCTGTAACAGGCGCGCCACGGTCTCGCGCGTGGATACAGCGGTCTTCAAGCCCAGGCCAAACCGGCCTGAGAGATTGCGCAGCACGCCGATGGACTTGTCGACAACCGTGACATCCGCGCCCATGCCCAACGCCATCGCTATGGCGTTGGAGCCGACGATGCCGCCGCCCAGAACCAGTACCTTGGCAGGCTCGGTACCAACGACACCACCCAGCAGAACACCCAAGCCTTTCTGCGATTTTTCCAGCGAGTGCGCCGCCGCCTGAATCGACATGCGGCCCGCGACTTCCGACATCGGCGCCAGCAATGGGAGCCCGCCCCCCGGCGCGGTGACGGTTTCGTATGCGATGCCAATGGCACCCGAATCCATCATCTCCTGGGTCAAAACCTTGTCAGCAGCCAGATGCAGATAGGTGAACAGGGTTTGTCCCGGCCGCAGCATCCGGCGCTCGCAGTCATTCCGGTGCCCGACCCGCCGAGCCACGCGCAGGGCGACGGCCT